>JBDKLQ010000121.1:0-6860 GCA_039795555.1 Actinomycetota bacterium | reverse complement strand
TAGCCAACTCATGTACGCGGACCTTTGCCACAGTTCTCCTGTCTTGGCCCGCATACAAATGACACGTGCCTTAGTTGTAAGACCTCATTAACTTGCCGAGCTCATTAGAGTGTCATTTCCTAATTCCATTCTGAAAGTATCCCGTTTGGGATGGCCAATTCTAAGACTAATTCTTCAAATCGCCTAACTTGCGCTTGCCTCACCGCCGGAATCGGAATGGATATCGATACGCCAGCCAGTCAATCGCGCTGCCAAACGAGCATTCTGCCCATCTTTGCCAATAGCCAGCGATAGTTGGTAATCAGGCACAACTACTTTTGCACTTCGCGCAGCCAAATCAACAATTTCAACTGAACTTACCTTTGCCGGCGCCAGTGCATGGCCAACAAATACTGCTGGATCATCGGAGTAATCAACGATGTCAATTTTTTCACCATGTAATTCATCCATAACATTTCGTGCGCGCTGCCCCATTGGACCAATCAGCGCACCCTTTGGTGAAACGCCAGCGCGGTGAGCGCGCACTGCAATTTTGGTGCGATGTCCGGCTTCGCGCGCAATCGCCATAATTTCAACGACGCGATCTTTGATTTCCGGAACTTCTAACGCGAATAATTGTTTCACTAAAGCTGGATGGCTACGTGAAAGCGTAATTTCTGGGCCTTTCATTCCTTGCTTTACATCAACCACAAAACATTTGATCCGCTCGCCATGTTTATAAATTTCACCTGGAACTTGTTCTTGCGGAGGAATTTTTCCTTCGGCGCGCCCCAAACTTACATAAACCATTTTGGCATCGCGCCCTTGATGAATTACTCCTGAAATAACATCGCCAACATTTGCTGATAGTTCGCCAACAATTTCGGCATCTTTTGCGCCACGAAGCGCTTGTTTAATTGTTTGGCGCGCCGTCTGTGCTGCAATTCGGCCAAAAGTTTCATCATGATCTTGCACTTCACCGATGCGATCGCCAGCTTCACTAAAAACTGGAACAAAAATTTGAATCTCGCCAGTTTCGCGATCTAAATGTGCCCGCGCATGTTCGCGAGCGTGATCGGTTTGGTTATAGGCAGCCAAAACTGCAACTTCGATTGCACCAATCAAATTATCCATCGGTATATCGCGCTCGATCGTTACCGCTTCGAGCGTCTTCATATCAACGTGCATTATTTTTAAACTCCACTTCGATTTGGGCGCGCTTAATTTCGTTAAACAAAACCGTGTCTTCGCCCTTATGCTCAATCACTGCAGAGATTTCATTGCTGCTTTTGATGCGGCCGCTAAAAGTGGTGCCATCACTCATCACAATTTTTACCAATCTACCAACATTTTTATACCAATGCCGAGGTTTAGTTAATGGGCGATCGACTCCTGGTGAGGTTACTTCTAAGGTGTAAGTCGTATTGCCCATGAAAGTTGCGTTATCTAGCAATTCGCCAACTTGGCGCGAAAGTACAGTTACTTGATCAAGATTTAATGTTTTATCGCTATCGACAATAACGGTAATGATTCGAGATTTTCCAGGCGTAGCAACTTGAATCTCTTCTAAAAAATATCCGGACTGTTCGAATGCCGGAGTCAATAATTCAAAAATTTGGTCTTTAAGCGCCATTATGTTCCTATTCAATTTTTATTCGGTTTTTATTTAATTTTTCTTCGGCGTTAGTTTACGAGGTCGAAACCTACTTTGGCAATTAGCGCGATTGTTGCAAATAAAAATACTTTTCGAATTAGCGGCGATCCGTCACGAAGTGCCAACTTCGTTCCAAGCGTTGAACCGATAATTCCCGCAATCGCCATCGCGATTCCGATCTGCCACAGGATTACGCCTTTACTGGCAAAGACGATTAACGCCGCCAGATTTGTGGCCATATTTGTGAACTTAGCAATCGCTGATGCCGTTAAAAAGGTAAAGCCAAGTATTGCAATCAGCACTGCCATTAAAAATGTTCCAGTTCCGGGACCAAAAATTCCATCGTAGAAACCAATGAGAAACCCAGCGCCTGCCCCAATCAATAATTGATGGCGATGCGAATGGCGCAAATTTTCAATTTGGCCAAGCTCAGGTTTAGCGTAGGTATAGATCGCAATGGTAATTAATGCCACAAATACAAAAATTCGCAAGAAATCAGTCGGTATTTTTGAAGCCAGAAGTGCACCTGACATTGAACCAATAAAAGCTGGAAACGAAATTGCTGCCAAAAATTTACTTTTAATCGCTACCGCTTTTCGGTATCTAAGTGCCGCATTCGCTGTGCCAAAAACCGAAGCAAATTTATTGGTACCTAAAATTTCAATTACCGGGCGCTCTGGCATAGCTACCAGCAATGATGGCAACTGGATTAATCCCCCACCACCGGCGATTGCATCAATAAAGCCGGCAAATCCTGCAGCGAGAATTAGAAATAAGATTTGATTTTCGCTAACGCTTGCGTTGCAGCTATTTCAGATTTTTCACCGGTCTTGCGAATTCGCAATTCAACTTTGCCATCAGCAAATGATTTTCCAACTACGACGATGTATGGATTTCCAATCAATTCGGCATCCTTAAATTTCACACCAGCGCTAGGGTCGCGGCGATCATCTAACATCACCGAGATTCCATTAGCTTCCAAATCATTACCAAGCTGTTCGGCAAAATTAAAAATCGCATCATCTTTTCCGGTAGCCACGATATGTACTTTTGCTGGCGCAATTTCGACTGGCCAATTAAGTCCAATTTGATCGTGAGTTTGTTCGGCAATGGCAGCCACGGCGCGACTTACGCCGATTCCGTACGAGCCCATTGTTACTACTTGGGATTTTCCATCTTTATCTAAGACTGTTAAATCTAACGCCTTGGCATACTTTCGGCCGAGCTGAAAGATGTGGCCAATTTCAATAGCGCGATCAATAACCACTGGAGTTGCACATGATGGACAAGAATCTCCGGCGCGAACTTCCGCAGCTTCAACATAACCGTCAACTTCGAAATCGCGACCAGCAACCACATTGCGAGCATGGCGATCTTTTTTATTTGCGCCAGTTACCCAAGATGTTCCCGGCGCGATTCTTGGATCGGCATAAACCGTTATTCCATTTTTCTTTGCATCTTGTGGCCCGATATAACCTTTAACTAACGATGGGTATTTCTTGAAATCTTCATCTTCAAAGACTCGCAGCTCTTTGATGCCGGCAAGATTTGCTTGAACTCGTTTTAAATCTACTTCGCGATCGCCCGGCACTAAAACCGAAATCGCTTTATCGTCCGCCATTAACATTACATTTTTCAAGGTAGCGGCACCGGTATAGCCACCACCAAAGCGCTTATTTAATTCATCAACTAAAGTTTCAATAGTTGGTGTATTTGGTGTATCCAACTCTTCAATTGGCCCGATTCCAGTTGCATCCGCTGGTGCAACAATTGTTTTCATCGCTTCGACGTTTGCGGCATAGCCACATTTTGGGCAGAGTACATAAGTATCTTCGCCAGTTGGGCACGGCGCTAAAAATTCTTCCGATTTTGAACCACCCATGGCGCCCGCCATTGCGCTAACGATGTTGTATTTAAGATCTAACCGATCAAAAGTTTTGATGTAGGCATCGCGATGTTTTTGATATGAAACCTCGAGCCCGTCATCTGTTACATCGAAGGAATATGAATCTTTCATCACAAATTCGCGGCCGCGAATTATTCCGCTGCGTGGTCTAGCTTCATCGCGGTATTTGGTTTGGATTTGGTAGATTGAAAGCGGAAGATCTTTATATGACGAATATTCTCCTTTGACCATCAAAGTAAACATCTCTTCGTGCGTTGGGCCTAGTAAATAATCGCCACCTTTGCGATCTTGTAATCTAAATAAATCTGGGCCGTATTCGCTCCAACGATTTGTGGCTTCATAGGCATCCTTTGGCAATAGCGCTGGAAAATGAACTTCTTGAAAGCCAGCGTTATCCATCTCTTCGCGAATAATTCGCTCGACATTGCGCAGTGTTATGTAGCCAAGTGGTAACCAAGAATAAATTCCGGCAGAAATTCGGCGGATATAGCCGGCGCGCACTAATAACTTATGACTTGCAACTTCGGCGTCGGCTGGGTCATCGCGCAAGGTGCGTAAAAACAAAGTCGACATTCGCAACATGGCGAGCAGTCTACTTAATTTCTACTGATGGTTCCCCTGAAGAAACTCCCGCAGCTGCCATTTCTTCGCCTAAACGCTTCGCTTCGGTGATTAACGTTGCAACAATCTCTGATTCTGGAACTGTTTTAATTACTCTTCCTTTAACAAAGATCTGACCCTTGCCATTTCCTGATGCGACACCAAGATCTGCTTCGCGCGCTTCACCCGGACCATTAACAACACAGCCCATCACCGCAACGCGAAGTGGCATTTTCATTCCAGCTAAACCTTTTTGAACATTTTCCGCTAATGAATAAACATCCACTTGAGCGCGACCACATGAAGGGCAGCTAACAATTTCTAATTGGCGTTGGCGCAATCCAAGGGATTCCAAAATCGAAATTCCGACTTTTACCTCTTCGACGGGTGGCGCTGATAATGAAACGCGAATCGTGTCGCCAATTCCTTCCGCTAATAAAATTCCGAAAGCGGTCGCAGATTTAATTGTTCCTTGAAATGCTGGACCAGCTTCGGTTACACCTAAGTGCAATGGGTAATCACATTTTTCAGCTAATAAACGGTATGCCTTAACCATCGTTACTGGATCATGATGTTTGACGGAAATTTTTATATCAGTGAAATCGTGCTCTTCAAATAAAGACGCTTCCCAGAGCGCAGATTCGACCAACGCCTCTGGAGTTGCTTTGCCATATTTAGCGAGCAACCTTGGATCAAGTGAACCGGCATTAACGCCAATTCGAATTGGAATTCCGGCCGCTTTCGCCGCTTTTGCAACTTCTTTGACTTTGTCATCAAATTGTTTGATGTTGCCCGGATTTACCCGAACTGCGGCGCAACCGGCATCAATTGCTGCAAAAATATATTTTGGTTGAAAATGGATATCGGCAATTACTGGAATTTGAGATTTAGTGGCAATCGCTTTGAGCGCATCAGCATCATCTTGACTTGGGACGGCGACGCGAACAATTTGGCAACCAGAGGCAGTTAATTCGGCGATCTGTTGCAGCGTTGTATTTACATCGGCTGTAAGTGTGGTGCACATAGATTGCACTGACACTGGTGAATTACTACCAACGCCAACTTTGCCAACTTTTAATTGCTTAGTTTTGCGTCGTGGCGCCAAAGTTTGCGGAGTCGGAATTCCGAGATCAACCATAGCGTTATCTTATTACTATCTAATCAAGTGAACTGGATTTACGATATCTGCAATCAGCAGTAATACAGTTAATGCAATTAAAATTGAAAACACGGCAACTGTGACTGGCATCAACTTATTTACATTGATCGGCTCTGGTTTTGCCCGGCCACGCAATCTCGCAATCCAATTGCGGATGCCATCAGTTGCCGCCACTGCCATATGGCCACCATCAAGTGGTAATAATGGAAGCAAATTAAATAGCCCGACGAAAATATTTAGTGACGCGATAATTAATAAGAATGTTGCGATTCGTTCGTTAAAGGTAAGTCCGGCAGTTGCCGCAGTTTCTCCAGAAACGCGAGCGACACCAACAACGCCAACTGGACCTTCCGGATCACGCTCTTCGCCACCAAAAGTTTGTCGCACTAACGCTGGAATTTTTGCAGGCAATTGAATTAATGATTTAACGCTGGTGGTCAACATAAACCATGTGATTCGACCAGCATCCGCGGCGCCTTGTACCGGTGTGCTCTTTACTAAACCAACATCGTTAATGATTCCGATAAATCCATAAGTAGTTCCGTCATACTTTCGGGCCGCTGGCGTCACTGTTAAATCTTGAACTGCCCCATCGCGTTCGATTGTTAGCACGACCGCTTTGCCGGGAGCTTTGCGCACCTTTGCAATCTCTTCGCCCCAACGTTTTACATCCTTGCCGTCAACTTTTAAAACTTTATCGCCAGCCATTAATCCCGCAGCTTTTGCTGGTGAAACTGGATCAGTTGCTTTACATTTATATGTTGCATCCGGAACACAAGGCACAATCTCTTTAATTGTTGGCAAGGCGCCGGTGGTGCCAACTCCAACTAACAAAATTGCTAGTAATAAATAGCCAACAATGAAATGTCCCGCTGATCCAGCGCCAAGCACGATCAATTTTTTTGGCACTGAGGCTTTAATAAATGCGCGATCGGCTTCGCCCTCTGGCATCACATCAGTTGGGGTCATGCCTTCAATGCGACAGTAGCCGCCCGCTGGGATTGCTTTAATTCCAAATTCCGTTTCGCCGCGTTGGGTAGACCAGATCCGCTTACCGAAGCCAACAAAAAATTCGGAGACGCGCATCCCATATTTCCGGGCGAAGATGTAGTGGCCAAACTCGTGCACCATCACCGATGCTAAAAGTCCAAAGATAAATAGGAGTAGGCCAAAGATTTCCATAACTGCCGTAAATCTTGCTCTATGACGGGGACATCTCCAAATTATCCGCGCGTAAAGCGGAAAAACTCTCGGTAAACTCTGATTATGAGCGCACGAAAAGTGATTACCGCAATTCCGGGTCCAAAGTCAGAGATCATCATCAAGCGTCGAAGTGATGCAGTTTCGAAGGCGCTCGGAATGGCGCTACCAGCAGTAATCGAAGATGCCAAAGGCGCAATCCTGATTGATGTCGATGGCAATCACTTTATTGATCTTGGCGCCGGAATTGGCGTAGTAAATGTTGGAAATAGCGCACCACATGTTGTCGAAAATGTTTCAAAACAAGTTGCCGCTTTTACTCATACCTGTTTCATGATTGCGCCTTATCTTGGTTACATTGA
>JBDKLQ010000120.1:0-5564 GCA_039795555.1 Actinomycetota bacterium | reverse complement strand
GGCTTGGAAGTTCACGTTGAATTAAATACCAAATCTAAGATGTTCTGTTCGTGCGCGACCGAATTCGGCGCCGAACCAAACACCCAAACCTGTCCAGTTTGCTTAGCCCTACCTGGGGCTTTGCCTGTTGTAAATGAAAAAGCTATTGAATCAACGATCAAAATTGGTTTAGCTCTTAATTGCAAAATCGCCCCATACAGTCGATTTGCACGTAAAAATTATTTTTACCCAGATATGCCAAAGAATTTTCAGATTTCACAATATGACGAACCAATATGTCACGATGGTTTTGTAGATGTGGAAATTGAAACCGAAGAAGGTCCAAAACAATTTCGAATTGAAATTGAACGGGTTCATATGGAGGAAGACACCGGTAAGTCACTTCATGTCGGTGGTTCAACTGGTCGAATCCATGGCGCAGAATATTCACTTCTTGATTACAACCGAGCTGGAATTCCATTGGTGGAAATTGTCACCAAAATAATTCCGGGTACCGGCAAATATGCGCCGGAAGTTGCTAAAGCATATGTCGCAGAATTACGCGACATTCTGCGCGGACTTGGTGTTTCGGATGTGAAGATGGAACAAGGATCGCTGCGCTGTGATGCCAACGTTTCGCTTAGATTAATTGGTTCTTCTGAACTTGGAACTCGTAGCGAAACCAAAAACGTTAACTCGTTGCGATCTGTCGAACGAGCAATTCGCGGCGAAATGGTTCGCCATGCTGAAATTTTGGAATCTGGCGGAAAAGTTAAACAAGAAACTCGCCACTTCTTGGAAGATACCGGGCTAACTCGCGCGGGGCGTTCGAAGGAACAAGCAGAGGATTATCGTTATTTCCAGGAGCCAGATTTAGTTCCAGTTGCACCCAGTGAATCTTGGATATCTGATTTAGCTAAATCATTGCCAGAGAAACCTTCAATTCGTCGCAAGCGATTACAAGAAAATTGGGCGGTACCAGATAAAGAGATGGCGGCCATGATCAACGCCGACGCTCTCGATTTAGTTGAAGCGACGGTAATTGCTGGCGCGGATCCAACGAAAGCGCGTGGTTGGTGGCTCGGTGAAATTTCGAGAATTGCAAATGAAAAATCAGTTTCACTAGAAAGTCTTTCGATCTCACCGAACGATGTTGCCGAAATTGTGGCATTAATTAACGCCGGAGAATTAACTGACAAGTTGGCACGTCAAGTTGTAGAAGGTGTAATTAATGGCGAAGGTTCACCGAAATCGGTAATAGAAAAACGAGGAATCAAAGTTGTAAGTGATGACGGCGCATTGATCGCGGCAATTGAAGCAGCATGTGCTGCTATGCCAGATGTGGCCGAAAAAGTACGCGGTGGACATTTACCAGCAGCGGGCGCGTTAATTGGTGCCGTTATGAAAGCAACAGGTGGCCAAGCAGATGCCGCGAAAGTTCGCGAACTTCTACTTAACCACCTGGGTCAAGATTAAATTAATTAAATTGCAACTGAGCCTTCGTGTTCAACTATGGCATCTTTTCCAACATTAATTGCAAAAAATAGAACCAGCGCACCAACAATTAGGAATGAAGCGCCAACTCTAAATGATTGGGTGTAGCCATGCACCAAGCCATTTGGTACTGCAAGTTTTCCTAATTGCTGATTAGCTGCGATATAGCTAGTTGTTGCAGTTGTAGCTACGGTGTTTAGGAGCGCGGTACCCAACGAACCACCAATTTGCTGGCTGGTATTTGTTAGCGCTGAAGCGACACCGGCATCGGCATTGCCAACACCGTGTAGTGCTGTTGTAGTAATTGGAATAAACACATTTGCCATACCGATACTCATGATTAATAGCGCTGGGAAAACATGGGTCCAATAGTTACTGGTAGGCGTAATTGTTGAAAGTAACAACAAACCTGAAGCAGCCATGATTAATCCAAAGATCATGTGCGGCTTAGGGCCATTTTTAGGCAACAGCTTTGAAACGATGCCAGCGGTTCCGGCAATCCCGATTGAGAATGGCAAGAAACCAAAGCCTGAATGTAATGGCGTCCAACCAAGAACGACTTGTAAATACAGACCTAAGAATAAGAACATGGAAAATAAGCCGGCACCAACTATTAACATTCCTAAATAAGATCCACCGCGATTTCGTTCAGTCAAAATACGCATCGGCATCAATGGATATTTGGCGACTCGCTCTACTAGAACGAATGAAATCAAAAGCAGAACTGCAAGTCCTAAGAAGATTAACGTTCCTGAATTAGACCAACCATGACTTGCGGCGCGATTAAATCCATAAACCAACGCGAATAAACCAGCGGTGGCAGTTATAACGCCACCGAAGTCATAGCCATGTTCGCCGCCTGATTTAGATTCATGTAACCACTTAGCGGCCATGATTCCGGCAAAGATTGCAATTGGAACGTTGACACCTAAGCACCAACGCCACGAGAAATATTCAGTGAGTGTGCCACCAAGAATTAAACCAATCGCTGCACCGCCACCAGAAATGGCACCAATGACACCGAAGGCTTTTGCACGTTCTTTTGGATCTAAGAAGGTAACGCTAAGAATTGATAAGACTGCTGGTGCAAGTAAAGCACCAAAAACACCTTGCAGCGCACGAGCGGCAAATAATTGACCTTGAGTCTGTGCAATACCACCAATTGCAGATGCACCGGCAAAACCAAGTAATCCAATGGTGAAAATTTTCTTGCGTCCAACGAAATCGCTAATGCGACCGCCAACAAGGAGCAAACTTCCGAAAGCTAAGGTGTATGCCGTAACCACCCATTGTTGATTTGCATCGGAAATATCCAGCGCTTTTTTCGCGCTAGGGATAGCGATATTTACAATTGAAGCATCCAGAATCACCATTAGCTGAGAAATGGCAAGTACAAAAAGCGTTTTCCATCGATCGCGATAAATTATTTCAGGCGCAACTATTTTCAAGGTTCTCTCCGTTATTAGTCCAGTATTTGTCTCGTATTTGTCTCGTATTTGTATTGATTGTTAAGGCTTAAGTATGACTTGCTAACTATTGGAATCTGGTCCAAGGCAATATGATTTAGGGCATGTCTAACCTAAAGCCACGCTCCGGCCTAGTTACCGATGGCTTAGAACGCGCACCAGCCCGCGGCATGCTCCGCGCTGTTGGTATGAAGGATGAAGATTTTGCAAAACCCCAAATTGGAATCGCATCATCTTGGAACGAAATTACGCCATGCAATCTTTCACTAGATCGCTTAGCTAAAGCTGCGCGCGAAGGCGTCATTGCAGCTGGCGGTTTCCCAATGCAATTTGGCACGATTTCAGTTTCTGATGGAATTTCAATGGGCCATGAAGGAATGCATTTTTCATTAGTGAGTCGCGAAATTATTGCTGACTCGGTTGAAACAGTGATGCAAGCAGAGAGATTAGATGGCATGGTCACATTTGCTGGTTGCGATAAATCGTTGCCAGGAATGATGATGGCCGCTGCCCGAATAGATGTGGCTTCAGTATTTGTTTACGCGGGTTCAACTTTGCCAGGGCAAGTAGATGGCAAAGATGTCACGATTATTGATGCCTTTGAAGCAGTGGGTGCATGTGCTCGCGGTTTGATTTCGCAAGAACGTGTTGATGAAATTGAACGCGCAATCTGTCCAGGTGAAGGTGCCTGCGGTGGTATGTACACCGCAAACACGATGGCGACAGTTGGCGAAGCAATTGGTCTGTCGTTACCTGGTTCAGCTGCGCCACCTGCAGTAGATCGTCGCCGGGATAAATATGCCGAAGCAGCTGGTGCGGCGGTAATTAATTTAATTAAGCAGGGAATTACCACCCGAGATATTTTGACCAAACGTGCCTTTGAAAATGCGATCACCGCAGTTATGGCACTTGGCGGTTCAACCAATGCCGTGCTTCATTTATTAGCAATCGCACATGAAGCTCGGGTTGATTTATCACTCGATGACTTTCATCGAATTGGTTCGAAAGTTCCATTACTTGGCGACTTAAAACCATTTGGAAAATTTGTTATGAGCGATGTCGACAAAGTTGGCGGAATTCCAGTAGTTCTCCGAGCGCTATTAGATGCCGGTTTATTACATGGCGATACGCTGACGGTAACCGGTAAAACAATGGCGGAAAATTTAGCCGAAATTAAAGCGCCAGATCCAGATGGAAAAGTTTTACATGCAATCAATTCGCCACTTTCAACCGAAGTTGGAATTACGATTCTTGGTGGATCACTTGCACCTGAAGGTGCAGTTTGTAAAACAGCCGGCATTGGTGTTGATGTATTTGAAGGACCAGCAAAAGTTTTCGAACGCGAACAGGAAGCAATGAAAGCTTTAGAAGATGGCAGTATCCAAGCTGGCGATGTGGTTGTAATTCGCTACGAAGGTCCAAAAGGTGGACCAGGAATGCGCGAAATGTTAATGATTACTGGCGCTATCAAAGGTGCCGGTCTTGGTAAATCAGTTCTACTTTTAACTGATGGCCGATTCAGTGGTGGCACAACTGGGCTATGTGTTGGCCATGTGGCACCAGAGGCAGTTGATGGCGGTCCAATTGCACTCGTTCAAAATGGTGATCGAATTCGAATCGACACTGTTAATCGCAAATTAGATTTACTTGTAGATGAGGTAACACTTGCCGAGCGGAAGAAATCATTTAAACCAATTCCACATAAATTCACTTCTGGCGTGCTTCATAAATATTCAAAGCTGGTTGGCTCTGCTTCGAAAGGCGCAGTCTGCGACTAGTTCGAGGCTGATTGCCGTCCAAAATCTGAGATGCTCATCTCAGGGGTTGACTAGGCGCAATCGCCTTTGCGACAATTATGCCTATGTTGAAGACAACTTCTATCTCATCAGTGGTGGTCATTCGATAGCGCATGCCTTTTTAAGGAATGCGCGCCCTCAGAAATCTGAGGGTTTTTTCGTTTAACGGACAAAGAAAAAAAGAAAGGAGTAAGCAGATGTCAGAAGTTACAGGCGCACAATCATTAGTTAAATCATTGGAGCATGCCGGTGTCGAAGTTATGTTCGGAATTCCGGGCGGCGCAATTTTGCCTGCTTACGATCCAATCTTTGATTCAAAAATTCGCCACATTTTGGCGCGCCACGAACAAGGTGCCGGACATGCAGCTGAAGGTTACGCGCAAGCAACTGGCCGCACCGGTGTTTGTATTGCAACTTCTGGCCCAGGTGCAACAAATTTAGTTACACCATTAGCAGATGCGGCTATGGATTCAGTTCCGGTTGTCGCAATTACTGGGCAAGTGCCAGGACCGGCAATTGGTACCGACGCATTTCAAGAAGCAGATATTCGCGGCATCACCATGCCGTTTACAAAACATAATTACTTAATTAAAGATCCCGCAGAAATTCCGCGGGCAATTGCCGAGGCGTTTTACATTGCTTCAACTGGTCGACCAGGACCAGTTTTGGTAGATATTGCAAAAGATGCGCTGCAAATGAAAACAAAATTTGAATGGCCGAAATCTATTACTTTGCCTGGTTATCGCTTACCGGGTAAACCAAATGAAAAAGCAGTTGAAGATGCTGCAACGCTAATTTTTTCTAGTAGTAAACCGGTCTTTTATGTTGG
>JBDKLQ010000119.1:0-5611 GCA_039795555.1 Actinomycetota bacterium | reverse complement strand
TTGGGCAAAAACTAAACCGAAAATTAAGAAAGCGGCAAAGCAGGCCAAAATCGTTGGCGAAGTCCAACCGTAACTGCGCCCTTCGATCAGCGCAAAAACTAAAGTTCCCATGGTGGCAACTGACAAAATGGCGCCTAAATAATCGTTTCCAGATTCGAGCGCACCTTTAGATTCTTGAACATAAAGAAAACAACCGGCTAAAACAATTAAGCCGATTGGTAGATTAATTCCAAAAGCCCACCGCCATGAAAAATCGGTAGTTAACCAGCCGCCAATCAATGGTCCTAGCGCTGCCGCACCACCAATCGTGGAACCCCAAACGGCAAATGCAATCCCGCGTTCTTTACCTTCAAAGGTGGAATTTAAAATTGAAACTGAAGTTGGCAGCATCATCGCGCCACCAAATCCTTGAACAATACGCATGAAGATTAGAAATTCTGGTGTTGGGGCTTGCGCGGCCAAAATACTTGAAAGCACAAAGATAAATACGCCAATTACAAAGATTCGTTTGCGACCAAGGCGATCAGCTAAACGACCAAAAACTAATAATGTGGATGCGAAGACCAAGGTGTAAGCCTCTTGAATCCACTGAACTTGAGTTGAAGTCGCCTTTAAATCTCTAATAATTGTTGGAATGGCTACGTTAACGATTGTGGCATCCACAATGATTGCCGCGACGCCTAGGGATAATGAAATAAGTCCGAGCCAACGCTTTTTATCCATCTAATCCCCCAGCTGTTAACTCTTTTGTTTGGCGACAATCTATCGCCATCTGTTCTAACAAAGGATCTAAACCATCAAATTTAAGCGTTTCACGAAGTCGCCAGCCAAAAAATATTTCCGCAGGTTTGTCATATAAATCTAGATCTTTTTCTTCAAGTGCATAGGCTTCAACTTGTCGGCCCCGAACCCCGACAAATGTTGGATTAGTTCCGATTGAAATTGCGGCTGGCCAAGTTTGGTTTTCCACGCGCAGCCATCCGGCATAAATGCCATCGGCAGGAATTGTCCAATTTTCAATTGAACCTAAATTTGCAGTTGGGTAACCGATTTCGCGACCACGTTTTTCGCCATGGACCACTACACCTTCTAATTTAAAGTGGCGCCCCAATAATTCTTTTGCAGTTTCGACATCGCCTTCGGTAATCAATTTCCGAATTCTCGAGGATGAAATTGTCCCGTCTTTATCTAATAGATCAGAAATCTCGACTTCGAAACCAGCCGTTTTCAAGGTGTCGACATTACCTGCCGCATCTTTTCCATAAGAAAAATTCTTACCAATGACCAATCGTTTAACTTTTAATTGATCGCGTAGAAATTCTTCGAAATATTTTGGAAGTAAGCTGGCAATAGTTTGATCAAAGGAAATCGTGCCAACTGAATCGGCGCCAGCGGCCAACAAATAATTCACTTTGGATTTATGAGTCGTTAATAACGTGGGCGCTTTGGCTGGGGCAAAAACGGTCATCGGATGCGGCGAGAAGGTAAGTGCTAAAACGGGATCACCGTATTTTTTTGCGGTCTGAAAAAGTGATTGGTGGCCTAAGTGCACGCCATCAAAATTTCCGATTACAACGGTTGCGCCAAGTAATTCTTTTGGCGACCAGGATAAATTCATAAGCGTTATCTTCTCAGAGAAAAACCGAGATTGGTTTCGCTCGACCCGCTCGATCTTCTAATAGCGCCGCTAAATCACAACTTGGAGTTAGCCCGGCAACAATTTCAGTAGAGCCGGTGGGGCTAATTGTGCGGCCAAATTTCAATTCATTTGTTTCCATCAAATCCAGCTCGCGTATTGGAAAGATTCCGTTAACGGCTTCGCCCATTGGAATTATTTTCTCTTCCGAAGCTTGATCTATTGTAAATTTTCCAACTTCAGTTCGGCGAAGCGCCATTAAATGGCCACCGCAATCTCGCGCAATGGCTCGGATATAGGTTCCGGCCGAACAACTGACATCAATATCAACTTCGTCGCCGCGAATATCTAAAATTTTAAGATCGTAAACTTCAACTTCGCGAGCTGGGATTTCAACATTTTCTCCTTCGCGAACTAAATCATAAGCGCGTCTGCCATCAATTCGAATTGCCGAAACCGAACTTGGTCGCTGCATAATTTTGCCGGTCTGTTTTGCAAAGGCTGCTGCAATATCAGTTGGAATTTCGGTGGTCGCAATTACCTCGCCCTCTTTGTCATCAGTTGAAGTTAGTTGGCCAAGTTTTACTGTCGCCAAATATCGTTTTTTGCCTGCAGTTATATATTGCAACAATTTCGTGCCCGCGTTTACGCCAAGCACTAAAACACCTGTGGCCATGGGATCAAGCGTTCCGGCATGTCCGATTTTTCGAGTCCCGAGCCGCTTGCGAGCAATTGCAACCACATCGTGGCTAGTCATGCCACTTGGTTTATCGATTACTTGAAAACCGTTAATCACTTGATTTGGTTTTAGGTTTTTTATAAGCATCTTCGGCAATTGGTTTTGCTTTCGAGCTTAACGCCGAAATCTCCTGGTCATGCTTTTTAACATCCGCCAATAGCGATTCCATCGCAACTGAAGTTTCCGGCAAAGAATCTTCGAAAAACTCCAGCGTTGGCGTGATTCGGGTTCCTAAATCTCGACCAACTGCAGTGCGTAATAAACCTTTTGCGCTATTTAAGGCTTTGGCGGTATTTTCGCGAGCGACGTTATCGCCAAGTACGGTATAGAAAACTGATGCGTTCTGCAGATCGCCAGTAATTCGAACATCGGTAATAGTTACAAAGCCAAGGCGCGGATCTTTTACTTTACTTTCTAGCGCCTCAGCTACTACGACCTTAATTCGATCCGCTACTTTCTGCGAACGAACGCTCATGGTTATCGCTTCTTCTCTTGCATTTCAAAGACTTGAATTGTGTCGCCAATTTCAAGTTCTTTGACGTTTCCAATTCCAATACCGCACTCGTAACCATCGCGAACTTCAGTAACGTCATCTTTGAAGCGTTTCAACGAATCAACCGTTAAGTTATCAACGATTACGCTGCCACCGCGAAGTAAGCGCGCCTTTGCATTGCGCTTGATGATGCCATCCATAACCAGCGAACCGGCAATGGTTCCGGCTTTCGATGATTTGAAGATCGAACGAACTTCGGCGTTACCCAAAATTGCCTCTTCGTACTCTGGCTTGAGCATGCCCTTAAGTGATAATTCAATATCTTCAATTGCTTGATAAATAACGGAATAAAAGCGAATTTCAACGCCTTGTTCGTCAGCATAAACGGCAGTTTGTGGTTCTGGTTTTGCATTGAAACCAAGTACCACTGCAGTTGAAGCTGAAGCTAAATCAATATCGCTCTTAGTAACTGCACCAACACCGCGGTGAATTACCCTCAGATCAACTTCGGCGCCAACTTCGATTGCCATTAATGCATCTTCCAAAGCTTCAACCGAACCAGATACGTCACCCTTAATAATTAGATTGAGCGTATTGATCTTGGATTGCTCCATGAAATCTTCCAGTGAAACTTTCTTACGCGCTTTAGCTAACGCTGCGTGACGTTCGGCCGCCAACCGCTTTTCAGCGATCTGACGTGCCGTGCGATCTTCATCAGCGACTAAGAAGGAATCACCAGCAGAAGGAACTGAAGTGAAACCTAGAACTTGTACCGGACGTGATGGACCAGCAAATTCAACTGGTTCGCCATCTTCATTTAACATCGCGCGAACGCGACCAAAGGCACCACCTGAAACGATTGCATCGCCAACATTTAGCGTTCCGCGCTGTACCAAAACAGTTGCAACTGGTCCGCGACCGCGATCTAAGTGGGCTTCAATTGCCACACCACGAGCCACGTCATTTTCAATTGCCCGCAAATCAATTGCCGCATCGGCAGTCAACAAAATTGCATCTATTAATTGATCGATTCCAGTGCCATTTTTCGCAGATACATTTACGAAAATTGTGTCACCGCCGTAATCTTCAGCGATTAAGTTGTATTCTGTTAATTGTTGTTTAACTTTGTCTGGGTTTGCGCCCTCTTTATCAACTTTGTTAACGGCCACCACAATTGGCACATCCGCAGCTTGCGCGTGATTTAACGCTTCAATTGTCTGCGGCATCACGCCATCATCTGCCGCGACAACTAATACTGCAATATCGGTGACTTTGGCACCGCGAGCGCGCATGGCGGTAAAAGCTTCGTGGCCCGGAGTATCAATAAAGGTAATCGCACGGTTAACACCATCATGATCATGGTGAATTTGGTAGGCACCGATGTGCTGCGTAATACCACCGTGTTCAGTTTTGATAACTTCCGTTTCGCGAATTGCATCCAACAATCTGGTTTTACCGTGATCAACGTGGCCCATAACCGTTACTACTGGTGGGCGGGCGACCAAATCATCTTGATCTACATCGGCTAATTCTTGAGCTAAATCGATATCAAAGCCTTGTAGTAGCTCGCGATCTTCATCTTCGGGGCTAACAATTTGAATTTGATAACCAAGTTCTTCGCCCAAAATTTTAAATGTATCTTCATCAACTGATTGCGTTGCCGTTACCATTTCACCCAATTGAAATAGCGCTTGCACCAATTGCGAGCTTTCCGCATTTATTTTTTCAGCGAAATCAGAGAGCGTGGCGCCACGGCGCATTCGAATTACAGTTTCGCCATCTCCGCGCGGAATAACCACGCCACCAAGAGTTGGCGCTTGCATATTTTCAAAGTCATCACGTAACGCTTTTTTCGATTTACGTTTTGCGCTCTTCTTTCCGCCACCTTTTCCAAATGCGCCGGAAGTATTTCCGCGACCACCTGGACCTGGTCGGCCGCCACCAAAACCTGGACGTTGTCCGCCACCTCCGCCACCTTGTCCTGGTCCGCGATTAAATCCACCAGAACTTCCTGGTGCACCTTGGCGATAATTTGATCCACCGCCACTTCCACCACCTTGTCCTTGGCGATTACCAAAACCTGGTCGATCACCTTGTGGTCTTGATTGTTGTGGTCGTGCTGCAAATCCTGGACGAACACCACCAGGTCCCGGACGTTGTCCAGGACGTTGCGGTGGAATTGGTCGTTGCGGCGGACGTGGTGCGCCAGTTACACCACTTGTACCAAAAGGATTATTACCAGCGCGCGGCGGACGCGGCATTGCTGGTGCGCCACTTCCAAATGGATTATTGCCAGGGCGCGCAGCGCCAGTTGGTCTAGCTGGTGGAGCGGTTGGCGTTGGAGATTGCTTTGCGATTGGTTTTGGTTCAACTGCCTTTAACGCTTCTAAATCAACGCCAAGTTCGGCAGCTAACTCTTTAGCTAAATTTGGATCAACGGTTGCTTCTTTTTTAGCAGCGGTTTTCTTTGCGGCAGCTTTTTTAGCTGGCTTCTTCGCTGCTTCCGTTTCGATTGGTTTTGCATTTGGAAATGCTTCAATGAGACGACGCGCTACCGGCGGTTCTATAGTTGAAGATGCGGAGCGGACGAATTCGCCCATCTCTTGTAATTTAGCAAGAACTTCCTTGCTCTCCATACCGAGTTGTTTAGCCAACTCATGTACGCGGACCTTTGCCACAGTTCTCCTGTCTTGGCCCGCATACAAATGACACGTGCCTTAGTTGTAAGACCTCATTAACTTGC
>JBDKLQ010000118.1:0-2664 GCA_039795555.1 Actinomycetota bacterium | reverse complement strand
GTATGGCAGTAATGCGCAATCGGGGCGATAGCTGGCCGAAATATCGATTAGGGTTTTTAATTACCTCTTTATTATTAATTAATTGGGCAACTAGCAGTGGACTTGGTTTATACCCAACCTTTAAATTTTCAGATCACATGATTGGGCACATGATTCTTGGAATGATTGCGCCAATCGGTATTGTATTAGCAGCACCAATAACTTTGGCACTTAGAACTCTGCCATCAAATAAAGTTTCAGGCGAATTTGGAGCTCGCGGACTTTTATTATCACTGCTCCATTCAAGATACGCGAAAGTTATTTCACATCCTATTTCTGCTTTGGCAATTTTTGACGGCTCACTATTTGTACTTTATTTCACGCCATTATTTGGAAATTTGATGTCGAACCACGTTGGTCATCTATTTATGAATTTACATTTCATTTTAGCTGGCGTGCTTTTCTATCACGTAGTTATTGGCATAGACCCAAACCCATTTAAACCGCCATACATCGTTCGTTTAGCAATTTTATTAGCAGCTATGAGTATTCATGCCTTCTTTTCCGTGGCTTTGATGTCCGCTCGAACACTTTTGGACGGTGGTTACTATCTAACTCAAGGGAATCCATTTGAATTAGATTTACTAACTAATCAACAACTCGGTGGGGCAATCGGGTGGGCGATGAGTGAAATTCCGATACTCATTGCATTAATTGCAGTATTTATTAAATGGATGCGCGATGATCGAAACGAAGCAGCGAGAATTGATCGCAGCAGCGACCGAGCATTGGCTATGGGAAAAAACGATGAACTTGGTGATTACAACCAATATCTAGCTGAACTCTCTCGTCGCGACCAAGGACGGAATGAGTAATTATTTATTACTAGTCCTAGCAATGATTAGTTGGGGGCTATCAAATCCACTAGCTGATTTAGCAGTAAGCGGTTTATCGGCTGCCACACAAACTGTTTTAGAAATAGGTAGTGGTTTATTAATCATTTTGATTTTTAACTTTTTTCGACCACAAATTTTTCGAAAAAGTGAATTAAAAAATGTAAGTTGGCGAATTGCTGCATTACTAGGCGCAGTACAACCTGGATTTGCTTGGTTGGCAGGAAATTATGGTTACACCGTTGCTACGGCAAGTACTGGTGTCATCTTATTGAACTTAGAGGCGCTATTTACCGTAATCATTGCAACGCTTTGGCTAAAAGAGCGATTAGTGCATTTTGAATTTATTGCCTTATTAATAGGCATTATTGGTGCCGTACTTGGAAGCTTTGATGAAGCCGGCATCTCGATAAAAATCGGCCTCGGCGCACTTTGTTTTTTACTTTCATCAATTCTTTGTGGAACAAATGCTGTTGCGGTGAAGAAATTGGGCGTCGGAATTAATCCGATTAATTTAGCTTTTCGGCAAACTCTATTTTCATTTCTATATGTATTGATCTGGTGGCTCTTGTTTGACCGCGGCCACTTTTCTGGAAGAAATAATGAAATCTATTTGGCGGGCATACTTTCTGGCGTATTCGGGGTGGCGCTTCCGATTGTGGCATTTAATTATGCTGCTGCTCGAGTGAGAAGTAGCCACGTTGCCGTGCTATTTAATATTGTGCCAATCGTTGGCGTAATTGGAGCGATTATTTTAGGTCGCGGTGCACCCACTTGGATTCAATTAATTGGTGGCGGATTTGTATTACTAAGTATGTGGATTTTAAGAAATTCTCACAAGGCGGCCACCTAACGCGACGGCATCCACTTTTTGATCATGCCATTCGAACGGTAATGATTTTAAAAATTCGCTTTCATTTATTACCGCAATTCGATACGCATTAGTTGATGTGAGAAACCGGTCATAGTAACCACCTCCTTGGCCTAGGCGATAACCATTTCTATCAACCGCTAACGCTGGTACCAAAATCGTATTTATTTCACCAAAAAAAGGCAGTCCGATTGGTTCCTGAAATATTCCATTTCTATTTAATTCTCCACCTTCAAATTTAACAAATTCCATTTGGCTGTTTTTAATTCGGGGCAAAAGTAGGATTTTTTTCCGACTCAATAATTCTGAATTTAGCTTCAGTAGATTTGGTTCGAATTCAGTTGGGTAGTAACTTGCGATAACTTCGGAATTTGCGATCTCAGGAAAATCTAGTAAATAGTCAAAATCGGTATTAATTGGGTTAATTTTTCTGGTCATACGAATTTGGTTTCGAAGATCACTCTTGCTTTGACTCATCGAAATCCCCCAAGTTAGCGAGCTTACAAAGTATCGTGTGCATATGTTAGAACGGATGCGTGTTGATGAGTTTTTATCAGCCGTCCTTTCATTGGCAAAACCATTAGAGCCATTAGATTTGCCGCTACTTGATGCACATGGCGCAACACTTGCGAGTGATGTGTTTGCTGGAGATCGATTGGTTCTAAAAGCCGGAACTCCCATCAGGTCAACCCAAATTGGCTTGGCAGCATCAATTGGATTGGATCATTTACCTACCAGGCCCTTGCCACGTGTTGTAATACTTTCTGCGGGACCAGATTTGGTTGAACCAGGCCAACCTGTTTCCGGGCAACAAGAGTATGAAACGAATTCGTGGCAATTAACCACAATGGTTCGAGAAATTGGTGGCGTTGGTTATCGCGTTCACCATATTCCAGATGATGAAGTTGAACTTAAAAATGT
>JBDKLQ010000117.1:0-3636 GCA_039795555.1 Actinomycetota bacterium | reverse complement strand
TTCGGGATCAATCCTTAAATGTTCTTCTTCAAGTTGCCGATCAGAATATTCGATATCTACTTGTGAACGAACTGAAACAAATTCGCCTACGGCCATCGACATAGCGCCCGCCGCAATTCCGGCTAATCCTGCAGTGGCTATGAAACTAGTCGCTTGCGCTGCAGCAACACCCATCATTAAAGATGCAGTTGAAACCAACCCGTCATTAACGCCGAGTACAGCTGCGCGCAGCCAGCCGGCGCGATGAATACGATGTTCCTTATTGCGTTGATAAACCTCTTCAAGCGACATGCTTCAAGCCTACCTGATGGCTTTCAAAAACCGAGTGAGGGCAGCTGCACCAATTACCAGCGCAACAAGTTGATTCACCCGGATGCCAAATATCAGATTTGCCGGATCAATTCGCAATCCTTCAATTAAGAATCGATAGCAGCAATAACCAAAGACATAAAGTGCAAATGCGCCGCCAGGCTTGAATGTAATTCGCATTATTAAGATTGCAAGAATGAATGAACAGATTGCTTCATACAAAAAGGTTGGATGAAAGTATTCAAAATTTTCGAATCCAACTGGACGCATTTGTATTGGTATTGCTAGCCCCCATGGCAGTTGTGTAGGTTTGCCAAATAGTTCAGCATTAAACCAGTTGCCAAATCTTCCGATTGCTTGGGCAATTAATAGCCCAGGTGCTATTGCATCAGCTAATTCAGTAAAATCTAAATTCAGTTTTTTAGATTTAAACCAAACAGCAATGGCGCCACCCGCGATTGCGCCCCAGATTCCGAGTCCACCCTCCCAGATTTTGAAAATATTGGTCCAATTTTCACCTTGGTAATTTTCCGGTGAAGTTAATACGTGATAAATCCGAGCGCCGATTACACCACCAGGGATGGCATAAAAGGCCAAATCAGAGATAACTTCTGGGTTTTTATATCGAGATTTGGCAATGAAAATTGCTGCGCCAATTCCCACAATTATGCATAGCGCATAAATATGAATAGTGACTGGGCCAATTTCAATTACTGAAATTGAAGGAGTTGGGATCTTACGATCCATCTAACTAGCCTTCGATAGCCTTCTTTAAATCAGCGACATTAATTGGTTTTCCGTTAACCGTAACGGTTGGCGTGCGATCAATTTTTGATGTGTTTCCAAATGCTGATACTGTTTTTATGAAATCAGATTTATTGCCTTTTTCAACGCAAGTTTTGAAGTTATTTGAAGTTAATCCAACAACTTTTCCAGCTTTGAGAATCTCTTTTATCTTCCAGAAACCTGAATTTTCAGCAACTTGGTTGCGGTACAAATATGATTGGTAAGGCAGATATTTTCCTTCTTCAGCGGCACACGCAGCCGAATTTGCGAGCAAAATTGATTCCGGACCTAAGAAAGAAAGAGGATAGTAAGAAACTTTTACTTTCTTAGCCTGAATTGCATTGGCCAAATACTTATCGTAAGTCTCTTCGAAAGCTCGACAAGCTGGGCACTGATAATCCTGCCAGACTCCAACTTCAGGCACTCCGGTCAGATCTGAATTAAAAACTATCGCATTTTCTGTTGTTACAGAAGCTATGGCTGGCACATCAATTTTTTCTGGCTTTGGTTTGGTTGCAATCGAAAAACCAATTGCAGTCACCACAACTAAAGAAACCATGCCAACTACTAAATACTGAGTGACTTTATCCTTCTGCTGCGCCATTTAGGCTCTCCTTCGAAAGTGCGAATTTAGAATTAGGGTAACGATATATATAGAGTGCTAAAAGTGCGAAAAATAGATCTCGAGCGATTTCCTGTAGATATTTAGTCTTGCCAGGTTCGACAGCGCCGCCACCGCCAAAGCAGCCACAATCAATTGATAGGCCACGAAGACCTGCTTGCGCAATTGCGAGGATAAAAATAACCATGATTACGCCACCGGCTAAAGCTGCAAATCGAGTCGCCACTCCGAGAATCAATAAAATGCCAATTCCGATTTCGATCCATGGCAGTGAAATTCCTACAAAATCGGCGACCGGCAATGGCAGAACTTGGTAAGCACGAACTGCATTCTCTGCTTCAGCTGTGTTAAATGCTTTTAACCAACCAGCTGCAATTAATACGCCACCTAAAATTAGTCGAGAAATTAAGCCAAGCCATGGTGAGTATTTCTTCAGCATATTCCCGCCTTTAATTCTCTCGCTAAAGTTTCAATTTCATTCAACGCCTCATTGAAATCTTTTGCAGATTGAACTTTAGCGATAAATGCTGAGCCAACGATCACGCCATCTGCGAATTTGCTGACAGTTTTGGCTTGTTCTGCATTTGATACGCCAAGGCCAACCGAAACTGGAATAGACGTCACATTTCTAATTCGGGCCACCAGATCCTCTGCTTGGCTAGAGATAACTGAGCGAGTGCCAGTTACCCCCATCAAACTTGCGGCATAAATGAATCCCCGGCATTGCGCTGTGACCTTTTTCAGTCGGCTATCGCTGGTGCTTGGTGCCACTACAAATACCGGATCTAGATCATATTTCTTACATGCACTTAACCAGTCGCCCGCTTCCTCGATCGTTAAATCAGGTGTAATTACACCTGCGCCGCCATTTTTTGAAACAGATTCTGCAAAATTTTCGATGCCATATTTTTCGATTGGGTTCCAGTAAGTCATGATTAATCCAGGAATGCCTAAATCAGTAACATGCTTTAAAGTTTGAAAAACAGTTTCCGAATTCGCACCGTTTTTTAGGGCTTCATCTGCCGCGGCCTGGATAATTGGTCCATCCATAATTGGATCGCTGTATGGAAAACCAACTTCGATTGCATCAACTCCGCCAGCAATCATTGCGCTAATTATTTGTTTTGCACCTTCAAATGTTGGGTAACCCGCTGGTAAGTACCCAATCAATTTTTTTCCAGGGGTACTAAATAAATTCTCCAAAATTGTCATTTAAATTCCAAAATAATCAGCAGCTGTTTGAACATCCTTGTCGCCGCGACCTGAGAGGTTAATTAACAAAATCGCATCTGGACCGAGTTCCTTGCCTACTTTAATTGCGCCGGCTAAAGCGTGTGCGGTTTCGATTGCTGGAATGATTCCTTCGGTTTCAGAGAGTAATTTAAATGCCTGCATTGCTTCGTCATCTGTAATGGCGCGATATTCAGCTCGCCCAGTTTCAAAAAGAAATGCATGTTCTGGGCCAACTCCTGGGTAATCAAGACCGGCCGAAATTGAGTGTGATTCAATCGTTTGTCCATTCGCATCTTGCAGCACATAAGAACGAGTGCCATGAAGTACACCTGGTGAACCGCCGGTAAGTGTGGCAGCATGAAATCCAGACTCGATTCCTTTTCCACCAGCTTCAAGGCCAATTAGTTTTACAGATTCATCTGTTAGAAATCGATGGAAAATGCCAATGGCATTTGAGCCACCACCAACACAAGCCAACACGGCGGTTGGTAACTTTCCAGTCATTTCTAAAACTTGTTTCCGTGCCTCTTCGCCAATTATTTTGTGAAAATCTCTGACCATTTCTGGAAAAGGGTGCGGACCAGCAACGGTGCCAAGTAGGTAATGTGTTGTCTCTACATTTGTTACCCAATCCCGCATCGCTTCGTTGATTGCATCTTTTAATGTGCGCGAACCGCTTGTAACTG
>JBDKLQ010000116.1:0-7143 GCA_039795555.1 Actinomycetota bacterium | reverse complement strand
TTGCAAGCCAAATTTCCCGCCTTTTTTAAGGTGTTTGCTCACTGATTCAAAATAAGTTAGCCAATATTTTTCACCGACCGCTTCGATCATTTCCACGCTGACAATTGCGTCATATTCACCTTGTAAATCGCGGTAATCTCGAAGTTCGATATTTACCAAATTTTGTAAACCAGCAGCATTCACGCGCTGCTGCGCTAATTCCATCTGCTCCTTCGACAACGTAATCGTGTGCACTTGTGCGCCACGTTGCGCTGCTTGGATTGAAAGCTGGCCCCAACCAGTTCCGATTTCTAAAACTTTCATACCCGATTTAACGTCGGCAAAATCTAAAATGCCATCAACTTTGCGACGCTGAGCATCAGCTAAACCATCAAAACCAGGGCGCGCGCCGGCGAAGTTGGCTGCGGAATAAGTCAAGGTTTCGTCCAAAAACAATTTAAATAAATCGTTAGATAAATCGTAATGGCGAGAAATATTTGATTTCGCGCCTTTTAAATTATTCTCTTCGTGCTTTGGTTGGAATTGCTCAACTAATTTTCTAAATTTACGCATCCAAGCTGGAACAATATTCAATAATTTTTCGGCAAATGGCGTAAGTACGTCTGCTAAATCATCGCCAGGTTTTGGTCGCCAATCACCTGCCATAAAAGATTCACCCAAACCAATTTTTTGGTCGGCGCCTATTCGATAAAAGAAATCTTCATTCAAAATTTCAAGTGTTGGTACGTTTTCATGTTTATCTGAAACCACTTCACCGTTTGGCAGAATTACTCGAACCGGGACTGATGGCGCGATTCGGCGCAGCAGTGATTTAACTACTGCCGCCTGAATCAGATACTTCTTCATCGCATCCCTACCTGTTTTGGATGTTCCGGCCGTTTGATTACTGGTAACCGCCGTAGCCATAACCAAATTCCGTGCGCTTTTATTCGCGCCATCGCTTGGTGCGTGGCCAGCGGGGTTCGCAGCCGCGCCCAGAGATTTGGCGCCATTAAATCACCTTGGAAGCTAGCGGTAAAAACGAGTTCGCCATCTTGATGGAGATTTACCGCTACCGCCACTTTGTGATCATCTAATTTGGCAGTTATTTTGTAATTTCCCTCGATGGTAAAAAATGGTGAAACATAAAACTCTTTTGCCATTTCGGCTTGGCCGTTTTCGTTGACTTTTACTAGATGAGCATGGCGATCACCGTAAGTGTTGTGAATTTCTAAAATCACCCACTTCAATTTGTTGTCTTTGGTATATATCCAATAAACACTTAATGGATTAAATACATAACCAAAGTGGCGCGTTGCCGCCAACATTTTTATTTTGTCGCTTGAATCTAATGATTCACCGCGTGATTGGGCAAAAACTGAGATTGCTTCGCGAAAAGTTTGAGCTTCGCCACCAAAATGATCCTTAGTTAATAACCCTTTGATCTGTTCATGATCTGGGTCAATTAACCATAAATATGTTTTAAATTTCAAACCGTGAATAAAGGGTTTTCTCCGTTTATGCAAAACCAAGCCACGTGCCATCATCACCACGTCGCACCAAATTTCTTGGCCGCGTCGATGCCGGACTTTGCACCATCTTCGTGAAATCCCCAACCTAAATGTGCTCCAGCAAATGCCAATCTCGTACCGCCTGAGTTTCGAAGTCGTTTTGCTGCTGCTACCGCCGCTTTTGTGAAAATCGGGTGGGTGTAATTCATTTCGGCAATCACATTATTTTGATTTGCATTTAGCGTTACAAAATACTTATCTGGACCATCTAAGCGCATTAATTTATTCATCCAATAACTAACGATTACTGATGATTTGTTATCGGTGCAGGTGTTCATTAAATAATTCCACGAAGCTTTAGCGCCGCTGGCTTTTGGCATTACTGATTCATCAGAGTGTAATTGGGTCTTATTTTTTGAATATCCAATTGCAGATAAATCCGCCCGTTCCTCAGGTGTGGCATCACTTAAGATTTTTAAAGCATCGTCGGCGTGGGTGGCGATAATTGCATAATCGTATTTTTCATTATTTACCAGCACGCCATCGCTCACCCTGGATACTGAAGTAACTTTTACATTTCGGTGATCTGGAATCAACTTTAAGATTTCGCCAACATACATTTTTGATCCACCGATGATGGTGCGCCAAGTTGGTGAATTTTTAATACTTAGTAATCCATGATGATTTAGAAATTCAAATAAATGTAGCGCTGGGTACTCCAACGAATCTGAGTCGCCAGAAGACCAAACGCATGAAACTAATGGGATCGCAAAATGATTTATAAAGTAAGTATCAAATTTTTCACTTTGTAAAAATTCACCCCAGGTTAGGTTGGAATTACCTTCAGCTAATAATTTGTGAGCTGCTTTATGAAATCTAGGCACATTGATTAAAAGTTTTAGAAATTTGGGATTAATTAATTTCCATGGCTGAGCAGCGATTCCAGTCAAACCTCGACCGCCGGCATATTGCAATCCACAACCTTTGCAATTAATGCTCATACTCATTTCGGTTTTTTGAGTTTTAATTCCGAGTTCACTAAAAATTCGAATCAAATTTGGATATGTGCGGTCATTATGAACAATAAATCCTGAATCGATATCTCTGGTATTGCCGTCACTTCCGATGATTGAATGAGTGTGGGAATGGCCACCAAATCTTTTTTCAGATTCGAATAACGTCACTTCGTGCGTATCGCGTAGTAAATAGGCAGCGGTTAAACCCGAAACACCTGAACCGATAATCGCAATTGTCGGACGCACTTTCACACCTTCCTTATGTATCATTTAAGCGTATGGGAGATATTGTTTTAAAGCGAACTCTGATTTCAAAGAAATCGGTCAATGATTTATTTCGCTATTTTTCCGACTTCACGACCACTAATGAGTGGGATCCCAACACCGTAAAAACCACAAAAATTTCTGGTGATGGCGGGATTGGTACAAAGTATTCAAATACCTCGGCATTCAATGGCAGAGAGTCCTCTCTGGTTTATGAAGTTATTGAATTAATCCCAAATCAAATGATTCGCCTACGCGGTGAAAATAAGTCGCTCGTCGCAGTCGACACTATGTCCCTTCGCGAAGTTTCCGGCGGAGTGGAGTTCACCTATGAAGCTCGATTTAGATTTAAGGGAATAGCCAAGGTCGCTGCGCCGTTTTTAAAGAAGGCATTTGAAAAACTGGGCGATGACGCCGAGAAAGGTTTGGCAAAGGTTCTTTAATGGATTATGTATCTGGCGCTTGCAATATTGGCCAACAGGAAATCAAACGGCGGTATCAAACGGCAATTTTCGGAGCAGCGCTTTATTTGATTTTTGCAATTGTTGGTTGGCAAAATTTTATTTTTGTTCCGGCACTAATTGCTTCAATCGGTTTTGTTCAAGCACGTAAAAAATTCTGTGTTGCATTCGGCTTGATGGGGGTTTTTAATTTTGGAGCTACCGGAATTACTCAAAAGGTCGCAGGCAAAAAAGAGTTGTCCGAAGATCGCAAATATGCGGTTTCGGTTCTGGTGCAAGGAATTTTGTTAACGGCGGCGCTAACTGCACCTTGGTTTATCTTTTAATTTAAATTAGTTAAGGAGACGCGATGGCATCATCACAACCAATCGAGATTAGCGCCGAGAAAGAGCGCGGTCTCAAGCGATATAACTTAATTGCTGGAATTTTCCATGCGGTTCAAGCAATCGCAATTTTGGTGCTGGCAAATGGTTTTAAATTGCCAGTACATATTAATTATCTTGCTGGTCCACCGGTTCCAGATACCGATTTTGAAAAAGTCCAGCTCTTCTCGTTGCCGATAGGCGTTGGAGTAGCAGCATTTTCAATTATGAGTGCACTTGCTCATTTTTATGTGAGTGGCCCGGGTTTTAGTAAATATATAAATGGCCTAAAACGGAAACAAAATATTTACCGTTGGATTGAATATTCCTTCTCTTCAACCTTGATGATCATTTTGATTTCGATGCTTAATGCCGTCTGGGACATTACTGCGCTAATTGCCATCGCCGGCGTGAACGTTTCGATGATTCTCTTCGGTTGGTTACAAGAGAAATATGAAGAACCAGGACAGGGATCCCTGCTTCCATTCTGGTTTGGTTGCATCGCCGGAATCACACCGTGGATTGCAATGTTCTGGTTGTTGTTTTCGCCAGGTAGTACGCAAAATGCACCAGGATTTGTTTACGGCATCGTATTTTCTTTGTTCGCGCTATTTAACTCCTTTGCGCTTGTGCAATGGTTGCAGTACAAAGAAGTTGGCAAGTGGAAGGATTATTTAGCGGGCGAAAAGACTTACATCACGCTCTCGTTTGTAGCTAAATCACTTCTTGCTTGGCAGATTTTTGCCGGCACACTTATGGCTTAATGACAAAATCGTTTTCGGAAGCGCTGAAAAAGTTCCCAAAGGAACAACAAGCTGCGCTTTTGAAAACAATTAAGTTTGCTGAAGAGTTGGCGCCCTATGCAGTTCGAACAATTGCCTGGGGTATGCCAACTTTAAAAATCGGGGATGACAACCTCTGCCATGTGATGGGCTTTAAAAATCATAATAGTTTGTTTCCTTCATCGGGCTCGATTGCAACTCAATTTAAAAAAGATTTAGCCAAGTTTCAGGTATCAAAAGGCACAATTCAATTTGAACTAAATAAGCCATTCCCAAAACCGGTGCTAAAGAAATTGTTGCTGGCAAGAATCTCGCAAATTAACGAGAGTTATCCAAAAAAGAATGGTTCGTTTATCGAGTATTACAAAAATGGTGGTATCAAAGCTAGAGGAAAATTCAAAGGCAAGTCAATGCACGGCAAATGGGAATTTTTTCGCCATGACGGATCAATTATGCGGACCGGTTCTTTCGTAAATGGAAAACAAAGTGGTACTTGGATTACTTATGATGCTAAAGGTAAAGTTGTAAAGAAAAGTATTTTTTCCTAAAACGTTTAGGTGGGTTCATGAGCACTTGGTCTATTGCGCAGGCTAATCTGACATCAGTTGGAGTCCTTGGTTTTATCTTTGGGTTTTTCGCCTCACGGGTTAAAAGTGACGTTCGGGTACCGGACGCCATTTACCAGTTCCTATCGATCTACCTGCTCTTTGGTATCGGGCTTAAAGGCGGACATTCATTAAAAGCTTCAAGTTATTCAGATTTATTGGCCCCGGCAATCGCGACAATTTTCTGTGGAATTTTGATTCCGCTCTTGGCATTCTCGCTCCTTAAGTTCATTAAAAAACTAAATGATATTGATCGCGGTTCGATATCGGCACATTACGGTTCAACTTCCTTGGTTACATTTTCTGCGGCAATTTTGTTTCTAGAAAGTAATTCAATTTTCGTTGAAGGATTTGCCCCGGCAATGCTTACATTGATGGAAATCCCAGGTTTGATTGTTGGAATTTTCCTTGCTTCAAGATCTGTATCAACCAAAGTCGGATGGGCCGCTACTTTTAAAGAAGTTTTGCTCGGTAAAACCGTACTTTTGCTGGTTGGTGGTTTGTTCATTGGTTTTGTAACTAGTAAAGATGGTTACCAAAAAGTCAGCCCGTTTTTTGTTGATTTGTTAAATGGCTTCCTGGTGCTCTTTTTGTTACACCTAGGCTATTTAGCTGGAAGTAATTTCTTTGAGATTAAAAGCGTTGGCGTTCCGTTGGCTGTTTTTGGTTTACTCTTCCCAGTTTTAAGTGGCGCTATTGGTGCCGCTGTTGGCTCAATCATTGGATTGAGTGTTGGCGGCGCAACCATGTTGGGAGTTTTATGTGCAAGCGCTTCTTACATCGCAGCACCGGCCGCAGTTTCGGTAGCCTTAAAACAAGCAAATTTACCGATTGCGCTGATGTCGAGTATTGGAATTACTTTCCCGTTCAATTTAATTTTCGGAATCCCGATTTACTTCAAGTTTGCCCAAGTTCTAATTACAGGTTTAAATTGAAACTCCGGTTTCCTTTTCTGACAGTTTCCAAAGTTTCTTAATTGCTCTATTTGTAAACGGACGAAGAATCGGCCTGGTTACTGGAGCGCCAGTTGCGAAATACCTAGGCGCGTAGAACTCACCACTTTTGGCTTTTGGATCTAGCGCTGCACGAATTTGCGAAAGCGCTCCGATTTCTGGGGACATTCCAATTTTAAAAACTAAATCCTCACTAATTTTTCCGGCCCGGCCAGCACCGCCTTGTTTAACAGTTTCCACCTGAAGATTTGTTTTTGAAAGCCCAGGATGCGCCAAAAAACTCTTAATTTGCGATTTTTCAGCTTTAAATTTTCTGTGAAGCCCTAAAGCAAAATAGTAATTCGCCAATTTTGATTGGGCGTATGCGCGCCACGCTGAGTATTTCTTTCTCAAATGTGGGTCTTTAAAATTTATTGTGGGGGTCATGTGGTGAGCCGAGCTGGTAACGGTGACTATTCGAGGTTGATCACCTTTTTTTAAAAACGGCAATAACTGCCCGGTGAGCGCCCAGTGGCCGAGATGATTAACGCCAAACTGAGTTTCAAATCCATCTTTAGTTTTGCCTTCGGGCACGGCCATTAATCCAGCATTGTTTATTAAATAATCCAGTTTTTGATATTTTTTTGAAAAATTGTCAACAAATTTTGAAATGGAATCTAGCGAAGCCAGGTCTAATTCAGCAAACTCTAATGAAGCGGTAGGTAGATCTTTTTTAATTTCCGAAATTGCTTGATTTCCTTTATTGATATCGCGAGCCGTAACTATTACGTGGGCACCTTTTTTTGCAAAAGCTCGAGCGGTTTCTTTTCCTAAACCGCTATTGGCGCCGGTCACTACCGCAATTTTTCCAGTTAAATCTGGCGTGTTATCAATTGAAAACATTTGTACTTCCTATCTGCAATTTAGTTTAATTGGCGTGAATCAATCGGATGCGTTGTGTAGCTTTCTATCCAATTATCAAGAGAAAAATCAAAAGATTTTATTTGAGTGGAGACTAGGGGAATCGAACCCCTAACCCCCTGCTTGCAAAGCAGGTGCTCTACCAATTGAGCTAAGTCCCCTCGATAAATATCGAAGATATTTAGTTTTTGTACTGCGTGGGCCTAGGTGGACTTGAACCACCGACCTCTTCCTTATCAGGGAAGCGCTCTAACCAGGCTGAGCTATAGGCCCGCAAAGTCCGAAGGCTACCTTGATATTTCTCAGCGAC
>JBDKLQ010000115.1:0-3141 GCA_039795555.1 Actinomycetota bacterium | reverse complement strand
GCCCAGGACAATAAAAGTGGCAATGTGTTGATGTTGGCTTGGATGAACGAAGAAGCGCTTGAACGAACTATCCAGACTGGCAAGGCGACATATTGGAGCCGGAGCCGAAATGAACTTTGGGAAAAAGGAGCGACTTCAGGAAACACCCAAGAAGTTACTGAAATTTCGATTGATTGCGATGGCGATTCCGTATTGCTAAAAGTAAATCAACTAGGTCCAGCATGCCATACCGGAGAATTATCTTGCTTTCACAACAGCGTAAAGCTTGATTCAAAATGAAGCTTGAGGAATTTCGCGAGTATGCGAAAACGAATAACTTCATTCCCGTAACTAGAAAACTACTAGCGGATGGAGAAACTCCGATCGGGGTTTATCGAAAACTTGCAAAGGGAAAACCAAATACCTTTTTGTTGGAATCAGCTGAACATGGTGGTGCTTGGTCGCGTTACTCTTTTATCGGAGTAAATAGCGAAGTAACGCTTACGGAAAAAAATGGTGAAGTTGCATGGCGTGGAAATCCACCTGCTGCAGCACCGAAATCTGGCGATCCGCTAATCGTGCTACGCGATGCTTTATCTTTTTTGCGAACTCCTGAAATCCCAGGTCTACCGCCGCTAACTGGCGGATTTGTCGGGTACCTGGGTTATGACGTAATTCGCAGATTGGAGAAAATACCAAGCATTGCGCAAGATGATTTGAATTTGCCAGAACTTGAATTGATGCTGGCAACAGACTTGGCAATTTTGGATCATTCCGAAGGCACGATCTATTTGATTGCAAACGCAGTTAATTGGGATGGCACCGATAACCGAGTTGATGAAGTTTACGCAATGGCAATTGAACGATTGGATCGAATGCAAGAGGAATTGAAAGCAGAATTACCGGGTTTTCTTGCCGAGATCGCCGATGCTCAGATTCCAGATTACAAAAGAAATATTTCTGAAAATGAATATTTAAATAAGATTTCAAAAATCAAAGAGGAAATACTTGTAGGTGAGGCATTTCAGGTTGTTTTGTCGCAACGATTTGAATTGAGTTGCACAGCAAATTCAATAGATATTTATCGAATGCTTAGATTAAAAAATCCAAGCCCATATATGTATTTCTTACGCTTTGGGGACGGGGTGGACATCGTGGGATCGAGCCCTGAAGCACTGGTCAAAGTTAAAAATCGCGAAGTTATGGTTCATCCAATAGCTGGTACGCGAAAGCGATCAGATAATCCAGAGCAAGACGAGAAACTTGCCCAAGAGTTACTTTCCGATCCCAAAGAGCGAGCCGAACATTTAATGTTGGTAGATCTAGGCCGAAACGATTTGGGTCGAGTTTGTGAATCGGGAACAGTTGAAGTTGTGCAATTTATGAATATTGAAAAATATTCACACGTCATGCATATCGTCTCAACTGTAATTGGAAAATTGTCTAAAACCAAGTCGGCAATTGACGCACTCTTTGCAACCTTTCCAGCCGGCACACTTTCTGGTGCACCCAAACCTCGTGCCATGGAAATTATTGAAACGCTCGAACCAACTAGGCGTGGCGTTTACGGTGGCGTAATTGGTTATTTAGATTTTCGTGGAAACATCGACACCTGCATCGCGATTCGCACTGCAGTTATTAAAGATGGCAAAGCTTATGTTCAAGCCGGCGCGGGCGTTGTTGCCGATTCGGATCCAATTTCGGAAAATCAAGAATGCATAAATAAAGCCGCTGCTGTTTTAGCGGCCGTTGCAGCTGCAAATGGGATAAAAAATGTTTGAAATCTTCATTTCAGCTCTGTTGGCTCTTACGATTTCAATTCTAGCGAGCCGCAAAATTAAGTTATCAAAAAGATATGAAATCCGAGAATTAAATGATTGGAAAAAGTTGGATAAAGGAATTGATCCAAGCAAGGAGCCCGAATGAGCGTACTTGCAGAGATTGTTGCGGGAGTCAGAGAAGATTTAGCTGCGCGCCGAATTCCACTTGCTCAGATTCAAGAATTGATGTTACAAGCGCCAGAAGTTATAAAACCAAAATTTTCAAAATCAAATTTTGGAGTTATCGCTGAAGTAAAGCGCTCCTCTCCGAGTAAAGGAGATTTAGCGCCAATCACGAATCCAGCAGATCTGGCAAAGCGATACGAAGAAAATGGAGCGATGGCAATAAGTGTATTAACTGAAGGACGTCGCTTTAGAGGTTCAATCGAAGATTTAGACAAAGTGCGAAAAGTTGTAGAGATTCCAATTTTACGTAAAGACTTTATGGTAGACGAGTATCAATTTTACGAAGCAAGAGCTCACGGAGCTGATTTAGTTCTACTGATTGTCGCTGGTATTTCAATGTCGCAATTGAAAGATTATTACGCGCTTACGAAGGAATTGGGCATGAGCGCAATTGTTGAAATTCATGATCAATTCGAACTGGAATCTGCGATGGAAATAGAACCCGAAATTATTGGGGTTAATTCTAGAAATCTAAAGACCCTAGAAGTTTCTAACGAAATTTTTGTCGAGCTTTTGCCACGAATTCCAAATTCGATTATCAAAATCGCCGAATCTGGGATTACTTCCCAAGGTGAAGTTGACTTTGCGAGAAAATATGGCGCTGATGTGATTTTGGTTGGCGAAGCTTTAGTTAAAAACAATGGTGACATCAAGGGCTTGATTGGTTCAATAGAATGAGCCAAATGGATGGAAAATTCGGGAAATTCGGCGGAAGATTTGTTCCAGAAGCCCTAATCAAAGCTTTAGATGAATTAGCTGCGGCGCACGATTCAGCAAAAAATGATCCCGAATTCCAAGCCGAATTAGATTTTTTACATAAAACTTATACCGGTAGACCATCAATCATTACTGAAGCAAAACGCTTTGCTAAATATTGCGGAAATGCCCAAATTTTATTAAAGCGTGAAGATTTAAATCACACTGGTAGCCACAAGATCAACAACGTTCTGGGCCAAGCGCTATTAACTAGGCGAATGGGGAAGACGCGAATAATTGCCGAGACCGGTGCGGGACAACACGGTGTTGCTTCCGCTACGGCCGCAGCGCTTATGGATTTGGAATGTGTCGTTTATATGGGCGAAGAAGATACGAAGCGGCAAGCTCTAAACGTAGCCCGAATGAAATTACTAGGTGCTGAGGTAATTCCAGTTACAAG
>JBDKLQ010000114.1:0-3512 GCA_039795555.1 Actinomycetota bacterium | reverse complement strand
TTGTCATCTCCAGAACTGGTTTACCAACTTCAATCGTGGCACCAACTGCACCAATTAATGAATCGATTACGCCATCGGCTGGTGAATCAACTTCCATATCAATTTTGTCAGTCATTACTTCAAACAACATCTGTCCAGCTTTTACATGATCACCAGGTTGTACGTGATACGCAATCAATTCGCCAGTTTCCATCGTCATGCTCATCTTTGGCATAACGACGATGTGTTTGAAGGCCATTTAATTACCGCCAGTTCTTAACGATCTCGCGCGCTGCCGCTTCGATATCTTCAACTTGGGGCACGGCCGCCTTTTCCAACTGTGGTGCATATGGAATTGGAATATCGAGACCAGCCAGACGTTTGATAGGTGCAATTAACGAACCAAATGTGGAACTTTCAGTTACTTGAACAATAACTTCGTTGATAAACCCAGCATGTTTTGGACCTTCTTGAACCACCATCAATCGGCCAGTCTCTTCAACTGAGGCCAAAACTGGTTTGATATCAAGTGGTGAAATGGTGCGCGGATCAATGATGGTTACTTCAATTCCATCCGCAGCTAATTTATCTGCAACCTGTCGCGCTTTGTAAACCATGATTCCCGTTGCCACGATTGTTAGATCTTTTCCGTGGCGAACAACTTTTGAAACGCCAAGTGGAATTCGTTCAGCACCTGTTGGAACTTCTTCCAAGCCTTTCATTTTGTAAAGCAATTTGTGCTCTAAAAAGATTACTGGGTTTGGATCATCAATTGCCGAAAGCAGTAATCCTTTGGCATCAGCTGGCGTTGAAGGGGTAACAACCTTTAGACCAGGGATGTTGGCAAACCAAGTTTCTAAAACTTGGGAATGTTGCGCTGCGGCGCCAGTTCCGGATCCTTGCGGTGCGCGAAGCACCATCGGTACATGTAGAGCGCCGCCAAGCATGAAGTGAATCTTTGCCGCTTGGTTTGCAATTTGATCCATTGCTTGCGCAGTGAAATCTGAAAATTGAATTTCGACGATTGGCCGCATACCTGAAAGCGCAGCGCCAACTGCAGCGCCGACAATTCCCAATTCCGAAATTGGGGTATCAATAATTCGATCTTCACCGAATTTGTCACGCATTCCAGCTGAGACACCGAATGCGCCACCATAAATACCAACATCTTCACCCATCAAGAAAACGTCTGGGCGCTCTTCCATCGCAATAGTCATTGCTTCGCGGACAGCTTCCGCCATTGTTAGGAAACGATCGTCGCTCATTAGTTCGCTCCCTTAAATACGGCAGCTAATAAGCCATCTGGCGTTGCAGATTCAGCTTTCACTGAAGTGTTTACCGCAGCGAAAATTTCATCTACCGCCTTTTGCTGAATTGCATCGCACTCAGCCTGATTTAATAAATTCTCTTTTTGTACGCGATGAATGAATTTTGGAAGCGGATCTTTCTCTTTCCACTCTTCAATCTCTTCTTTGGTGCGATATAAATTTTTGTCCGAACGGCTATGACCCTTCCAGCGATAAGTAACCGATTCAATTAATGTTGGACCTTCGCCATTGCGAGCGCGATTAACAGCGCGCTCTGCCGCCTCATAAACTGCGACGACATCGTTTCCATCAACGGTCTCGCCTGGAATTCCGTAACCTTTTCCGCGGTCTGCCAGGTTTTCTAATTTAAATGCTTTTGAAGTTGCCGATGACATTCCATATTTATTATTTTCGCAGAATAAAACTACTGGCAGATTCCAAATGGCAGCTAAGTTTGCAGCTTCATGAAATGCGCCTTCATTCATCGAGCCATCGCCGAAGAAGGAAACTGCAACCGTTCCTTTCTTCTGCAATTTCGAAGCCAAAGCTGCACCAACGGCAATTGGAACACCGCCACCTACAACGCCATTGGCGCCAAGGTTTCCAGTTTCGGCATCTGCAATGTGCATCGAGCCGCCGCGGCCGCCGCAATAACCAATTTTTTTACCAAGTAATTCAGCAATCATTCGAGTTAGGTCGGCACCCTTTGCAATGCAATGTCCATGACCACGGTGAGTTGAAGTAATTTGATCATCAATTTGAAGCGCCATGCACATCCCGGTCGGCCCGGCCTCTTGGCCAATTGATAAGTGCATCGTTCCGTGCATCATTCCGCGACCGAATAAATCTTCAACCGCCTCTTCGAATTTACGGATCTTCCACATATAAAGAAGTGCATGCGATGCCAACTCTTTTGATGCCAGTGGATGGCCAATTAATAACTCGGTAGGTGCCATTTATCTACTTTCACAATTGTGCATGTATCTGAATATCTGTCCATATTTAACACCATTACTCATTAGTTACGCTAACCCAATGAAGGAATTTATTTCAGTTGTCGCATCTGAGGTTGGCCTGCACGCACGCCCAGCTTCATTATTTGTAAATGCTGTAAAGGCGTCAGGTTGCAAAGTTCAATTAACGAAAGTTGGTGGTGGCGGTCCTGGAACATACGTAGATGGATCCAGCATTTTGAAAGTGATGTCACTAGGAATTAAATGCGGTGAAAGCGTAGGCGTGCAAGTTGAGGGCGATAACGAGGATGCGGCAGTTGAATCGTTAAAGGCAATCATCGAAAGCGCTGATCATTAGTTCTCACAACTTAGATAATTTACGTACGGGCATCGGCGTTGATGCGCATCCGTTCGATAGCGATGGCATCTGCCATTTAGCTGGATTGGATTGGCCCGAAGCGAAAAAGTTAGCCGGACATTCCGATGGCGATGCGGCAGCACATGCACTTTGTGATGCACTCTTATCAGCCAGCAATTTGGGAGATATCGGGCAAGTTTTTGGAATTGATCGGCCAGAGTGGAAGGGCGCATCGGGGGTAAAGATGATTAATTATGTGCGCCAGATGCTCGATGAGAAAAAAATTAAAGTAAATAATGTTGCGATTCAAATAGTGGGTAATGCCCCAAAAATTGCCCCCCGTCGCGCTGAAGCGGAAAAAGTTTTAAGCGATGCCCTTGGTGCACCAGTTACTTTAACTAGCACGACAACAGATGGCATGGGTTTTACCGGTCGCGGTGAAGGAATTTCAACAATTGCAACAGCGCTGGTGCAATTGCCATGACGTTAAATTTATTTAATACGCGCTCGCGTGAAATTTCAGAATTTAAACCGCTTAATAAAGGCAAAGTTGGAATTTACGTTTGTGGCGCAACAGTGCAATCATCACCGCACATTGGACATGTCCGCAGCGCCGTTAATTTCGATATTTTGCGCCGCTGGTTAATTAAATCTGGTTTAGAAGTTACTTTTATTAGAAATGTAACTGATATCGACGACAAAATTTTGCAAAAGGCAGTCACTGAAAAAATGCCGTGGTGGGCCCTAGCAATGAAATACGAGCGCGAATTTTTAGCTGCCTATTCGGCGCTAAATGTTTTACCTCCGACTTACGAACCTCGTGCTACGGGCCATATTCCGCAAATGATTGAATTGATGCAGCGATTGATTGAACGGGGCATGGCTTATGCACCAGGAAATGGCGATGTTTATTTA
>JBDKLQ010000113.1:0-12756 GCA_039795555.1 Actinomycetota bacterium | reverse complement strand
CAAGACACGCCTCATTTTTTCAAATGTGTGGGAACTTTTCTTTTGGGGATTACTTCAAAGAAGGGGCAATCTCGCTAGCTTGGGAGCTTTTAACTAAATCTGTTGCTGATGGCGGTTACGGTTTCCCGCCGGAAAAATTATGGGTCACAGTATTTCAAAATGACGATGAAGCTGCCGAAATCTGGCATAAGAAAATTGGAATTCCAAAGGAGCGAATTCAGCGCCGTGGCATGGCCGATAACTTTTGGTCGATGGGCGTGCCCGGGCCTTGTGGACCATGTTCTGAAATTTATTATGACCGTGGACCGCAATATGGCAAAGACGGTGGACCAATTGCGGATGAAGATCGTTATTTAGAAGTTTGGAATTTAGTTTTTATGCAAAATATCCGCGGCGAAGGTGGCGGCAAGGATGATTTTCCGATTGAAGGCGATTTGCCAAATAAAAATATTGACACTGGCTTAGGTTTAGAACGTATGGCTGCACTTTTGCAAGGCGTAGAAAATATCTATGAAATCGACACTACAAAAATAATTCTTGATAAAGCATCGGAATTAACTGGTGTTAAATATGGAAAAGACGCAAAGAGCGATATTTCACTCAGAGTCATCGCAGATCATGCTCGAACGGCAGCGATGTTGATTGGCGATGGGGTAACTCCTGGAAACGAAGGCCGCGGATATGTGTTGCGACGAATGATGCGGCGCACGATTAGAAATATGCGCCTGCTTGGTTCTGCTGATCCGGTAATTACCGAGCTGACCAATGCTGCAATCAAGGCCATGGGTGCGCAGTATCCAGAGTTGAAAACTGATCAAAAACGAATTCTGCAGGTATCAGTCACAGAAGAAGAACAATTTTTACAAACCCTCAAAAGCGGTACTCAAATTTTTGACGTCGCAAGCAGTGAAGTTAAAGCCGCTAAAGGAAAAACTCTTTCGGGTGAAACCGCCTTCAAATTGCATGACACATATGGCTTCCCGATTGATTTAACTTTGGAAATGGCGGCCGAACAAGGTTTAACGGTTGACGCCGAAGGTTTCCGAAGGTTGATGAAAGAGCAACGAGATCGCGCCAAAGCTGATGCTAAAGCAAAGAAAAGTGGCCATACCGATTTAAGTGAATATAAAAAGATCGCCGATGAAAAAGGTGTCACAGAATTTATTGGGTATACCCAATTATCTTCAGAATCAAAGATCACCGGAATCCTAGTTGATGGTAAATCTGCAAAATCTGCAAAAGCTGGCGATGAAATCGAAATTACATTGGATCGCACCCCTTTTTATGCCGAAGGCGGCGGGCAACTAGCTGATGGTGGGGTCATAACGCTTACCAATGGCGCAAAAATCGAAATTGATGACGTTCAAGCACCAGTTCCAGGTTTAAGTGTTCACCGCGGTCGAGTATTAAATGGTGAAGTTGAAATCGGCAAGCAATCTCAAGCACTAGTTGATATTGAACGCCGCGCCGCAATTTCGCGAGCTCACACCGCAACGCACATGGTTCATAAAGCTTTCCGTGAAGTGCTTGGCGAAACTGCTACCCAAGCAGGTTCTGAAAATTCACCAGGAAGATTCCGGTTTGATTTTCCGGCCGCGGGGCAGGTGCCTGATTCCGTAATCCAAGAAGTTGAATCGCGCGTCAACACTTTGCTATTAGAAGATTGGGAAGTAACGGCGCAAGTTATGAGCCAATCAGAAGCTAAGGCGCTTGGAGCAATGGCTCTTTTTGGTGAGAAATATGGTGAAAACGTCAGGGTGGTGAGCGTTGGAGATTGGGCGCGCGAACTTTGCGGCGGAACCCACGTTTCTCGCTCAGGCCAATTAGGTGTTGTGAAAATTTTGAGCGAATCATCAATTGGCGCTGGCGTTCGACGCGTTGAAGCGCTAGTTGGCGTAGACGCCTATCGCTTTTTGGCTCGCGAACATATTTTGGTTAATCAATTAACCGAATTAATTAAAGGATCTAAGTCAGAAGAGTTACCGCAGCGAATTTCGGAATTACTTGGCAAAATGCGCGAAATTGAAAAGGAACTGAGCACAATTCGTTCGGCCCAGGCTCTGGCGCAAGTAGGAGCGCTAGCATCAAAATTCAAGCAAATTGGCAAAATAAATTTGTTAGCTGAACAATTAGCAGACAATATTGATGGCGAGGATTTGCGCACAATGGCGCTCGATTTGAGAAATCGGATACAAGAATCTGTAGTTGCGTTGATCAGCAGTAACAGTGGTAAACCAGTTGTTGTGGTCGCAGTTTCGGAATTTGCCCAAAAGAATGGCATCAAAGCTGGAGCGTTGGTGAAAATTGCTTCAACAACACTTGGCGGAGGTGGTGGCGGTAAGGATGATTTCGCACAAGGCGGTGGCGTCGACATTAGCAAAACCAAGGATGCGTTAAGTGCCATCGAAAAGGCGCTGATTTAGATATATGGGTTTTGGTCGCCGATTCGGAATTGATTATGGGGCGGCCCGAATCGGAATCGCAGTTTGCGATTCAGAAGGATTAGTGGCAACACCAGTAACTACGTTGCAAAACGATAGAAATTTTTTTGAAAATTTTCGTCGACTACAGTCTGAGTACGGCGCAGTTGGGATTTATCTCGGCAGACCAAAACAATTATCAGGTCAAGTTGGAACGATTCAAGGCGAAATCGAGGAATTCGCCGATAAATTGGTAAGAGAATTCAATTTACCAATTTCTTGGGTTGATGAGCGCTTAACATCTAGTGGCGCATCGCAAGCACTTCGTGAACGTGGTTTCGATTCAAAGTCAAGCAAAGGTTTAGTCGACCAACTTGCCGCAGTATCAATTTTGGAATTAGGAATAGCTTTGGAGAAAAATGCGTAAATATCTAAATGCCGTTCTTGGCATCGCATTTGTCTTTATTTTTGCATTCGTATTACATCTTGTGCGCACTCAAATTAGCCAAACGCCAAATTTTCCTACTCGGGAAATAGCTAAGAACGAAGCTACAGTGGCAATCGAAGTAAATAGTGGCGACAGTGGCCTGGTAATCGCCAAACAATTGGAGGCCAAAGGGGTCACCGCATCAACCACGATTTTCTACGAATTAGCTATTGCCGATAATAGATCTGCACTTATTGCACCAGGGATACATAATCTAAATCGGAAAATATCTGCCAAACAAGCTTTAGAACAATTACTGGATCCAAAGCGAATAAGTGGCTTGATTGCAATTCGCGAGGGGCAGTGGCGTAGTGAAATCGCCAATATGTTAATTACGGCAGGCTTTAAATCTAGCGAAGTCGAAAATGCTTTTGCTCGCGTTAAAGTCCCTAAAGGTTTTTCAAATAGCGAGGGAATATATTTCCCGGCCCAATATTCATTTGATAAATCAACAACTGCGCAACAGGCGGTCCAAAGTATGGTCGACCGATTTGTTAAGGAAGCGACAAGAGTTGGATTGATGGCTGGCGATAAAAAATTCACCCCGTATCAATTATTAACTATGGCTTCATTAGTCCAGGCCGAAGGTGACCCAACCGATTTTGCCAAAATTTCTCGAGTGATTAGAAATCGGTTGAAGATTGGTATGGCGCTGCAATTAGATACAAGTGTGCAAGATGTTCAAAAACGGAGAGGCGAAATCTATCTAACGACCAAAGCAACAACGATAAATTCGCCGTACAACACTTATCGCAGATCGGGATTACCGATTGGGCCGATTGGCTCGCCCGGCGTTTCCGCAATGAAGGCAACTTTGCAACCAGAGAAAGGTGATTGGATTTTCTTCATTACTGTCGCGCCCGGTGATACTAGATTTACCGCTTCGCACGATGAATTTCTTAAATGGAAAGATTTGTACTTGAAAAATTATCGAGCTGGTTTGTTTAGGGGTAAGTGATGAAACGGGCTGCGATCTTGGGATCCCCAATTTCCCATTCGTTATCACCAGTTTTGCATCGACGCGCTTATGAGATCTTACAGATCGAAGCACAATATGATGCAGTGGAAGTTCCAAGCGGTGCGTTGACCGAATTCTTAAGAAATGTTAATCAAACCAATTCCACAGAATGGTTAGGATTTTCTTTAACGATGCCGCTGAAAGAGGAAGTTCTTGCGCTAGCTGATGAAGTAGACGTGTTGGCTGAGCGAATCAGCTCAGCAAATACTTTAATTCCGTTTGCGCCAAAGAAATGGCGGGCATACTCCACCGATGTTCCCGGATTTATTTGGGCGCTAACTTCGAATGAAGCAATGAATTTCAATACGGTAACAATTATTGGTGCTGGGGGAACGGCGCGAGCAGCCGCAGCTGCAGTTGATGCGCCTGGTCGAAAGATTAAAGTAATAAATCGGTCAAAAAACCGCGAAGCTCAAATGGAAGGCAGTATTAATGATTCTGAATTGGAATTCATTCAATGGGATGGCGCCAAATTAGATTCCGATTTGGTTATAAACACAACGCCGAAATCTGTAGCAGATAATTTGCCTGCCGGTCGCGGAATTCTTTTCGAAGCGCTTTATAACCCATGGCCGACGGAGCTAGCGAAAAAATGGCCCGGCCAAGTGATTGATGGTTTAGATCTCTTGGTTCATCAAGCAATTGATCAAATTGCTTTGATGACCGGAAAATCGCTAAATCGAACAGATTTCGCAAAGGAGCTGCGAAGGGTTGGGCTGTTGAAATTGGAGGCAGACAAGTAATCAAATAGTCCAATATTGTTTCTGTGTATTGGATCCTGTTTTCACACTTAGCCATAGATTCATTCGTACGGGATATTTTCTGGCGCAAAATTTCTAATCGAGTTGTATTATTTCATTTCATAATTTTAGTTCGATTTATGGATTGGCGATTTGTTTTTTTCGCAATCGCACCTTGGTTAACAAAGTGGATTGGTGCCGGCGATCTCAAATTGATTGCCGTCATTTGTTTATATGCAAAAGCCTTGAGTATGGATTTAACCTATTGGCTTGTTACTTCATCGATACTTGGTTTTGCGACTGCAGCGTTGATACGAAGTAAATCGATACCTTTTTCGCCAGCTTTAATTACCGGCGCACTCCTAAGCGATAATTTGGCCCGAGATTGGCCGATAATCTGAGAGAATATCTCTATGCGTTGGCTAACAGCAGGTGAATCACACGGACCAGTTCTCACTGCGATTATTGAAGGCCTACCTTCACATATCAAGATTACAAGTACCGATATCGACCGGGAATTAAGTCGTCGTAGATTGGGATTTGGTCGTGGTGCGAGACAAAATTTTGAAGCAGATAAAGTTCGAATTACTGGCGGTATTAGGTTAGGCGAAAGCCAAGGTGGACCAATATCGATTGAAGTTGGAAATAGTGAATGGCCCAAATGGGAAAAAGTAATGTCAGCTGATCCCGTGCCTGAATCTGAAATTAAAGATTTAGCACGAAATGCACCATTAACCAGGCCACGACCAGGTCATGCAGATTTAGTAGGAATGCAGAAGTATGGTTTTGAAGATGCGCGCCCAGTTTTGGAGCGAGCATCCGCACGCGAAACTGCAGCTCGTGTAGCGCTAGGAGCAGTTGCAAAAGCTTTTCTAAAACAAACAATGGGCGTGGATGTATTTAGCCACGTCGTTTCAATTGGAACAGTAATGAGCAATGGTTCGATCCCAGCGCCATCAGATTTGGCACGAATAGATGAAGACCCGGTTCGATGTGCCGATAAGAGTGCAAGTGAATTAATGATTGCCGAAATTGAATCAGCGCACTCGGCAGGAGACACTTTGGGCGGCGTTGTTGAAATTTTGGCTTACAACTTACCCCCTGGACTTGGTTCACATGTTCATTGGGATCGTCGCATCGATGCCCGGTTAGCTGGCGCGCTTATGGGAATCCAAGCAATCAAAGGCGTTGAAATTGGAGATGGATTCACAACTGCAACAAGACGTGGCTCGGTTGCACATGATGAAATTGATTTGAAAGATGGAAAGGTAAATCGTCGATCCGGTCGGGCAGGCGGAACTGAAGGTGGCATGACAACCGGAGAGTTACTACGCGTTCGTGCAGCAATGAAACCAATTTCGACCGTGCCAAAAGCGCTTGATACCGTTGATGTTCAAACAAAGGAACCGGCCAAAGCAATTAATCAAAGATCAGATGTATGTGCTGTTCCGGCAGCAGGAGTTGTTGCCGAAGCGATGGTCGCCTTGGTATTAGCCGATGCCGCTTTAGAAAAATTTGGTGGCGACAGCATCCCAGAAGTACGTCGCAATTATGAAAATTATTTGAGTAGTCTGTCGATTAAATAATGGCGCCGAAGGTAATTCTCTTTGGTCCAATGGGTTCTGGGAAGACCACCATAGGAACTGCGTTAGCCCGCGAATTAAACTGCGAATTCTCAGATACTGATCAATTAATCACCGAAGATCAAGGCAAATCAATAAATGAAATTTTCGTCGAAGATGGCGAAACGCATTTTAGGTTGGTTGAGGAAAGTATCGTGATTGATGCGTTACGCGAAAAAGAGGGAGTTTTAGCACTGGGTGGCGGGGCAGTCTTGAGCGAGGCCACCCAGCAAGCGTTGAAACAAAATACCGGGGTAAAAGTTTTCTTAGATATTTCGCTTTCGGCAGTTGCGCCGCGAGTTGGATTCAATACCGAACGACCGTTGCTTTTAGTTAATCCGCGTCAAAAATGGCAGGAATTAATGGTGGCTCGGCGTCCGATTTATGAATCCCTTGCCGATGTAACAATTGATGTCAGCAACCTCCAAGTAGATGAGATTCTTTCCCAAATTGTTAAGGTGCTCTCATGAGGACTGTTCCAGTTACTTCCGAACGTAATTACCAAATCGAAATCGGTACCACTTGGCAAAGTTCGCTTTCGGATTGGATAGAAGGTCGCAAGCTAGTTGTATTGATAACTACTGAAAATTTACGATCAAAGATTTCATTATCTGGTGAACTATCTAATGTTGCGGTAATTGAGATACCTGAAGGCGAGGCTGGTAAAACGCCACAAATTTTGGAGGCTACCTGGAACCGACTTGCGGAATTAGAAGTTGAGCGAAACAGTTTAATTATTGGATTAGGTGGCGGAGCAGTTACCGATCATGCTGGTTTTGCAGCTGCGACATGGTTGCGCGGGATTGATTGGATAGCGGTACCGACAACACTTGCGGGGATGGTTGATGCCTCAATTGGCGGCAAGACTGGAATTAATAGTCAGTTTGGGAAAAATTTGATCGGAGCATTTCATTCACCTTTAGCGGTGTTAATAGATTTATATTGGACAAAATCATTATCGGACCGAGATTTTTCTGCCGGATTAGCCGAAGCAATAAAATGCGGCTTTATAAAAGATCAAGAGATCCTTCATTTACTAACTGGTAAGAAATTAATAGATCTTCGGGGAGATGAAAATTTATTGGAAGAACTAATCGAAAGGTCGGCTGCGGTAAAAGCTGAAGTGGTCAGTAATGATTTCAAGGAGAGCGAACTTCGTGAAATTTTAAATTACGGCCATACTCTTGGCCATGCCATCGAAGTAGACAGTAATTATCAAATCCGACATGGTGAAGCAGTATCTATCGGCATGGTTTTCGTTGCCGAATTGGCTCAAGAATTATGTGGTTTAGCTGATTCAGTTGTTGAGAAACATCGAGCTATACTCAGCTCCTTTGATTTACCAACCAGTTACAAAATGCAATCCTGGCCGAATTTAATGAAAATAATGCAGAGTGATAAAAAGGTGCGTAACGGCGAAATTCGATTTGTGGCACTTTCTGATCTCGGCCATTGCACTCGAATTACTGCACCAACTTCCGACGCGCTAGAGCGCGCGTATGAGAAAATAGCGCGATGATGATTTTAGTTTTAAATGGTCCAAATCTCTCTCGGTTAGATATCAGAGATTCAGCTATTTACGGAGATTTGGATTTTACCCAACTCGAATCATTAGTTAAATCTCAAGGCAAAGAATTAGGGTTTGAAATTGATTTTCGCCAGAGTGATGACGAAGCAACAATAATTGGTTGGTTGCATGAGGCGGCCGATCAGAAAACACCGGTAATTATCAACCCGGCGGCTTTCACACATTATTCGTATGCAATCCGCGATGCTGCAGAATTGGTGAAAGCGCCATTAATAGAAGTGCATCTTTCCAACCCAATGGCGCGTGAAGAATTTCGTCACACATCAGTAATAAGTGGTGTGGCCAACGGAACTATTTCAGGATTTGGTCCTAATTCATACATTCTTGCGCTTAACGCATTGCATTCGATGTTAAATTTGTAAGATAAACTTACGCCCGCTATTAAAGGAGCGATAAGTGGCAACAACCAATGATTTAAAGAATGGTATGACCTTAGACATTGATGGTCAGCTATGGAATGTAGTCGAATTCCAACATGTCAAACCTGGTAAAGGCCCAGCTTTCGTTCGCACAAAATTGAAGTCGGTAATGACTGGAAAAGTCGTTGATAAAACTTTTAATGCTGGCGTAAAGGTAGACGTTGCTATTTTGGAAAAGCGAGAAATGCAATATCTCTACAAAGAAGGCGAAGATTTCGTGTTCATGGATACTGCCACATACGATCAAATGACGATTCCAGCAAAAGTTGTTGACGACGCAGCCAAATACATGTTGGAAAATACCGAAGCTATTGTTGCGATTCATGAAGGAAATCCGCTTTACATTGAACTAGCGGCATCGGTCCCATTGAAAATTACTTATACCGAACCTGGAATTCAAGGCGATCGTTCTTCTGGTGGTACAAAGCCAGCAACGTTAGAAACAGGGATTCAAATCCAAGTCCCATTATTTATTAAGCAGGATGAAGTAGTCATGGTTGATACCCGTGACGGTTCCTATATCGGCCGCGCATGAGTACTCGCACCAAAGCGCGCAAAGAGGCTTTGGATCAGCTTTTCGCAAGTGATTTACGGGGAAAAGATCTAGCAATCCCAGATGAAATCCGAGATTACAGTCGGGAATTATTGACCGGGATTATCGAAAAGAAATCCCGAATTGATGAATTAATCCGAAGCTACAGCCAAGGTTGGGATTTAGATCGCCTCCCGGCAGTGGATAGAAATATTTTGCGATTGGCAATCTATGAATTGCTCTGGTCAACTCAGGTGCCGGAAGCGGTCGCGATTGATGAGGCGCTTAATTTTGCGCGAGAGTTGTCCACTGAAGATTCCGCCAAATTCGTTCACGGCGTGCTGGGTAAAATCGCGGCACTTAAATCGCAACTGATATAGTTCCGTCCAATCCTTTAACGACCCATCCAGAGAGGTGGGGAAGGTGGTTACGATGAATTCTGTCGATATGGCGCGCGCTATTACGCGCATTGCCCATGAAATTCTTGAACGAAACTCTGGTTCGCAAAATTTAGTATTACTCGGAATTCCGACTCGGGGTGCCCATTTAGCGAACCGAATCGCGCTTGAGATTGCCAAAATTGAAGGCAAAGAAGTTCCGTCTGGCACGTTAGACATCACCCTTCACCGCGATGATTTACGGACCAGAGCGCCGAGAGCGTTACTGCCCACCCAGATTCCGCCAACTGGCGTCGAAGGCAAAGATGTAATTCTCATTGATGATGTGCTCTTCTCTGGTAGAACTATTCGAGCGGCGCTCGATGCGCTGGGTGAAGTTGGTAGGCCAAGCACAGTGCAATTAGCTGTCTTAGTTGATCGCGGCCATCGCGAACTCCCAATTCGCGCTGATTTCGTTGGGAAAAATCTACCCACTTCTCGCGAACAAATTGTGAAAGTGCAATTGAGCGAAGTAGATGGAAAAGATGAAGTGTCGGTGGCCGAAAAATGATGCGCCACCTACTTTCAATTGCTGATTTAGATGTACAAGGTGCTTTATCTATTTTGGACACTGCAGCCGAATTAGCGAAAGTTTCAGATGGTCCGATGAAGAAACTGCCCACGCTAAGGGGCAAAACAGTTGTCAATCTCTTTTTTGAAGATTCAACTCGAACCCGAATTTCTTTTGAAGCGGCCGCAAAACGACTTTCAGCAGATGTCATAAATTTTTCGGCAAAAGGTTCCTCGGTTTCTAAGGGGGAGTCGTTAAAAGATACTGCCTTGACACTGCAAGCAATGGGCGCGGATGCTGTGATCATTCGCCACAATGCGTCAGGTGCTGCAAAACGATTGGCTGATTCGGAATGGACTTCCGGTTCGGTTATAAATGCGGGCGATGGAACACACGAACATCCAAGTCAAGGGTTGTTAGATGCATTCACGATCCGAAAGCATTTAAGAAATGGCACCGGAGATTTGGCTGGATTAAGCATTGCAATTGTTGGCGATGTTCTTCATTCGCGCGTTGCTCGATCTAATGTGCTGTTGCTAAATTTGCTGGGCGCAAGAGTAATTTTAGTTGCGCCACCCACATTACTTCCGGTTGGTGTTGAAAATTGGCCAGTGGAAGTTTCTTATGATCTCGATTCTGTATTACCAAATGTTGATGCAGTTATGATGCTTCGAATTCAAATGGAGCGGATGAACGATTCATTCTTTCCAAGTGCGCGTGAGTACAGTCATTATTTTGGTCTTAATCGTGACCGAATGAATTTGATGAAACCTAGTGCAATTGTGATGCATCCAGGTCCGATGAATCGAGGTTTAGAAATTACAGCAGATACCGCTGATAGCGGTCGAAGCGTAATTGTTGAGCAAGTTTCTAACGGCATTCATGTTCGAATGGCCATTCTCTATCTTCTACTGGCGGGTGAAAAATGAATTACCTGATTAAAAATACGATGGTTAACGGCAAAAAAATTGATATCGAAATCACGGATGAAAAGATTTCAAATCTGGGGCCGAATTTAAGCAGCCCGCACGAAATCGTTTCAGGCGATGGCACGATTGCTCTGCCTGGATTGGTTGATCTCCATACTCATCTACGCGAACCCGGTCGAGAAGATTCGGAAACGGTGGCATCAGGTTCGGCGGCGGCAGCTCGTGGTGGTTACACCGCGGTGTCAGCGATGGCTAACACTTCTCCGGTTGCGGATACTGCCGGTGTCGTGGAACAAGTTTTCCGCCTCGGGATTGAATCTGGATTAACAGCTGTTTATCCAGTTGGCGCGGTAACAAAAAATCTTGAAGGTCGAGAACTTTCAGAAATTGGAGCAATGGCAGACTCACTTGCTCAAGTTCGAATCTTTAGCGATGATGGAAATTGTGTTTCTAATCCCCAAGTAATGCGCCGAGCCCTTGAATATGTAAAGAAATTTGACGGCGTGATCGCGCAACATGCTCAAGATCCGGATTTAACAGTTGGATCGCAGATGAATGAAGGTTTAATTTCCTCAAAACTCGGTTTAAAAGGGTGGCCAGCCGTTGCCGAAGAGGCGATCATTGCGCGCGATGTTCTTCTTGCTGATCATGTCAAATCCAGATTACATATCTGCCATATAACAACAGCTGGCGGTGTCGAAATCATTCGGTGGGCAAAAAATCGCGGCATTAATGTAACGGCCGAAGTTACCCCGCATCATCTTTTATTAACTGATGATTTAGCGCAGAGTTATGATCCGGTTTATAAAGTTAATCCGCCACTTAGATCTCAAAAAGATGTTGAAGCGTTACGTGAAGGACTGGCTGATGGAACAATCGATATCGTTGCAACCGATCACGCGCCGCATCCAGCCGAGAATAAAGAGTGCGAATGGCAAGCGGCAGCCTTCGGGATGCTCGGCTTAGAAACGGCGCTGCCGATAGTTTGGCAAGTGATGATTGACGGAAAATTGATGGATGAATTTGCTTTAATTGACCGAATGTCGACGAAACCTGCCCATATTGGGCGGTATCACAACCAAGGAAAAGCAATCGAAGTTGGTCAAAGTGCTAATTTGACCTTATTCAATCCCAATCAAAAGTGGAAGGTGGATCGCGATTTGGTCCGCAGTAAAAGTAGAAATACTCCGTACCACGGCACGGAGTTGTCTGGCTCCATCGTGGCCACTTTCTTCAATGGGAAGCGAAGTTTTTAAACCATGAAATCCTTTTTAGTTTTGGACGATGGTCGAATCTTTGAAGGTAAAAGTTATGGCGCAACCGGTAAGACCTTTGGTGAAGCAGTTTTTGCCACAGGTATGACTGGGTATCAAGAGACGCTTACCGATCCTTCGTATCATAAACAAGTAGTTGTGATGACCTCACCACATATTGGTAATACCGGAATAAACCCTGAAGATAATGAATCAAGCAAATTCTGGGTTGCTGGATTTGTTGTGCGAAATCCTTCTCCGATAACTAGCAATTGGCGAGCCAACGACGACCTTGAACAGGAATTAATTCGCCAAGAGATTGTTGGAATTTCAAATATTGATACCCGCGCTCTAACCCGGCATTTGCGGGATCGCGGTGCGATGCGAGTGGGTATTTTCAGCGGTACCGAATTAACCCGCGAAGAGATGGTTGTTGAAGTTCGAAAATCAAATCAAATGACTGGCGCCTTTTTATCCGAAGCGGTCTCCACTTCAACGCCATATGTAGTAGCAGCAAAAGGACAGAAGCGATTCAAAGTTGTCGCTTTAGATTTGGGGATCAAAGCAGCAACGCCACGAAGTTTTGCAGAACGCGGAGTGGAGAGCGTTGTTGTTCCATTCAACAGTAGCGCGGCGGAAATTTTGGCTCTAAATCCTGACGGTATTTTTTTATCAAATGGCCCCGGCGATCCTGCGTCAATGACTCAAGTTGTTGAAACTGTCCGAGAATTATTAACTTCAGAGATTCCAATATTTGGTATTTGTTTTGGCCATCAAATATTAGGTCGCGCGTTAGGTTT
>JBDKLQ010000112.1:0-2647 GCA_039795555.1 Actinomycetota bacterium | reverse complement strand
TGCCAACCGATTCCAGAACTTGCACCAGTTACTAAAGCTTTCATTTTTATTTTCGCATTCCGTTCTTTGGTTCGATTGGTTTTATATATTTATAGCTTTGACCTTGTTCAGGTCTTTGTTCAGCCTCACCATTTATTGGCCACATTGAAAGGGCACGTTCTGCTTGAGCGGTAATCGTAAGTGAGGGATTTACTCCTAAGTTTGCGGTGATGGTGCTGCCATCAAGAATATGAAGAGTTGGGTATCCCCAAACGCGATGATACGGATCAATCACTCCAGCATTCTTATCTTTTCCAATTACACATCCGCCAACAAAGTGGGCAGTAAATGGCGCTCCGATTAAGTTTCCCACGTTGCCGCCAGCAAATCCTCCGTAGTTATTGGCAATTCTCTCTGCGACTTCATTTGCTTCTGGTATCCAAGTTGGATTTGGCTTTGTCGCATCATTTTTAGAACTTAGCCTTGAACCAAATGGGAAGAATTTCTTTTCAAAAACAGTTACAGAGCTATCAATACTCTGCATTACTAATGCAATTACAGATCTTTCACTCCACTTGCGCACATTTAATATCCTGAAAATCAGCGTTGGTTGCTTTATTGCGGTAGATAACCATTGCTTAGTGCGTACTAAAGCGCTGTCACTACTTGTCATGATTGTTTGTAACAAGCCCATCATGTTGCTGCCTTTTCCATATCTAACTGGCTCAACATGGGTATTTCTATTTGGAAAGAAAGATGAGGTAATAGCAGCACCTTCAGAAAAATCCATTTTGCTCTTTGGCATGATGGCGCCAACTAGTGATTCGCTGTTGGTTCTAGATAACTTGCCGAGAGCATCTGAAAGCTTGAGATTACCTTTGCTTTTCATGCGATGCAGCAATTTTTGAGTATTAAAAGCGCCAGCGGCAACTACAACTTGGTTAGCGGTAATTGTTTTTGATACTGGTAGCCAACTAGTAGATTTTCGAACCTTAATGGACCAGAGCCCATTTTGTTCAATTAATTCGGTAACCGTAGTAAGTGGTCGAACTTCAACACCAAGTTTTTCAGCAAGATAAAGATAATTCTTCACCAAAGTATTTTTTGCATTATGTCGACAACCAGTCATACATTCGCCGCAATTGATACAAGATTTTCGCTTTGGGCCATCACCACCGAAATAAGGATCAGGATTTTCAACGCCTTCTTTTTCGCCAAAATAGATTCCAAGTGGCGCTAAAGTAAAAGTTTCACCAACACCCATTTCATTTGCCACTTCTTGCATGGCGCGGTCGCTATTTGAGAAAAATGGATTTTTAACGACGCCTAACATTCGGCGAGCAATTTGATACCAAGGCTCTAATTCACTTTTCCAATCGGTGATATCTCGCCATTGCGGATCATTAAAGTATTCATCGCTTGGCTGGTAAAGCGTATTTGCATATACAAGAGATCCACCACCAACTCCGGCTCCACAAAGAATAAAAACATCAGGCAATTTATGAATTCTTTGAATTCCTTTAAAGCCCAATCTCGGCGCGAATAGAAATTTATGTACACGCCAGGAGGTCTTAGGAAAATCTTTATCTTCAAAACGCGCACCAGCTTCAAGTACGCAAACTTTGTAGCCTTTTTCTGCCAGGCGAAGGGCAGCTACGGATCCACCAAACCCGGAACCTACGACTACGACATCGTAATCTGCCATTACGGCAGGATACCTTCAGCGCTCTCTTCTCGAATAGTCCATTCAGTTCCGTATTGAGGTAATAAATCCAAGAACGGCTTTGGGTCAAACCATTCTGGGCCATTTACACCCTCAGGCTTCCAAACTCCTTTATCAATTAATTCCATTGCAATTACTGGATTAATTGCAGTCTGCCAAACCACAGCTTGATCGCCATATTCAGACATAGACCAATCATTATCAACCACGTTATAGATATAACAAGCGTATGGCTGTCCTTCTTTGTTTAGACCTTTAACTAAAACCCCAGCACATGTTTTTCCGTGCATGCGATGTCCAAGTGTTGCAGGATCCGGAAGCGATGCTGCGAGTAAGTCGCGAGGTGCAACTGATAAACCTTGTACATCGACATTCTCTTTGCGATCAAGACCGAGCATGTGAATTGTTTTTAAAGTAGTAATAAATTGCGCACCAAGTCCATATTTAAAGTTAACTTTCTTGGCATCAACTTTTTGTGGAATCAAAACCACTTCTTCGTGTTCGACGTTTACACATTCAACAGGACCGATGCCTTCAGGAAAATCGAAAATTTCTAATTCACTAAATGGTTCAGTAGTAAACCAGCCACGGCCATCTTCCCAAACTAAAGGAGGATTTAAACATTCTTCGATAGTGGTCCAGATAGAAAATGATGGAGCGAATTCATATCCTTCGACAGTTAAGTTTGAACCGTCTAATACAGTCATTGAATCAATTCGGCTAAAGAGATGATCTGATGCGTACTTTGCAAACACATCTGACATGCCTGGTTCGATACCCATTCCAACAAGTGCATAAATCTTTCGCTCGCCCCAGTTCCAATCGCGAGCGAATTGTTCGTCTCCCAACTTCACGCCAGTTTCGGTATATGGATAGTGAGGATGTGGTCGAGATAGCGACATCGCCATATCGATGTAATTTGTATTTTCGATTTCGCAAGCCAAG
>JBDKLQ010000111.1:0-7616 GCA_039795555.1 Actinomycetota bacterium | reverse complement strand
TCCATTGTGACCAGATGTGTTATCGAGCTGTCGTTTAAGGCATGGTTAATTCCAGCCAAATAACTTGGACCAATACCCGATTTTTTGAAACGGCGCAGAACGGTTATTTTGTTGAAATTCTGATTATCAACCAAATTAGCCGTTAAATCTGGCGAACCATCATCAATTACTAAAACGGAATGTTCTGCTGTATCAAATTTCAATTTTTCCAAATCATTGCAGATTTTAAGAATATTCTCTGATTCATTATATGTTGGTATCAATATTTGTATCTTCATCAATCCCAACCTAGCGCCGCAATAAATCTATCAACGCTTGCACCCAACGCATATTTGGACTGAATTTCACGAATTTTAGTCAAATCCTTAGGACGCTTAGGTAGATTTAATGCGATATTAGGAAGCGGTACGTCCGTGGCGCATGACACCAACTTAGGTGCAATTTTTAGATAATCTTTGCCCGCAATAATTTTTTTGCGCAAAGCCGGTGTCAGACGATCATCGCCATTTTCCGCAGCCAAAACGATCTCTTCTATGTTTGAGAAATTCCTAGCTATCAGCGCGGCGCCTTTTTCCCCAATACCTACTACCCCAGGCAAACCATCAGATGGGTCACCGCGGAACATTGCAAATAATCCGTAGCGATCCCCAGGTATTGCATATTTATCTTCAATCCATTTTCGATTTACTAAATCATGATTACTTATCCCCTTTGCCAGATAGATAACTTGAACATCGAGGTCATCATCTACTAATTGGAATAAATCTCGATCTCCGGTGGCAATTCGAATTGGACCAGATTCGCGTTTGGCAAACGATGCCATCACATCATCGGCCTCGTAATCATCAACTCCCACTAATGGGATTTGAAATGCTTCCAACAAATCGAGCAAAATTGGAATTTGGGGCGCCAAGGTATCTGGCTCCTCTTCACCCTCACCGTCTTCTTCCAAACGATTGGCCTTATAACCTGGGAAAAGTACCACCCGCCAACTTGGCCGCCAATCGCCTTCGATACAGGCAACTAATCTCGAAGGTTTATACATGGCTAATAACCGTGAGCTCATATCTAAATAGCCCCGAATGGCATTAACTGGTGTGCCATCTGGCGCCACCAATGTATCTGGCATGCCAAAGTAGGCTCGATACCAAAGCGAAGCGCTATCTAAAAGCAACAAACTCATAATTCACCGCCAAGAGTGGCAACTACTCCGCGATCCAATTTATTTAGCGCAGATTTACATTTATCGCGAAGTGCAGGTTCGGCCACTGAGATTTGATTAAGCAGGTCTATAAGTTGTTTCATAGATCTGACGAAATCTCCAACGGACAAATCTGAATTGCGTAAAACATTATTCAATCCGTGGCCACTTCCCCATCGATACACGATATAGCAAAATCCTAAATCCGGCTCTCTTTGCAATTTCAGCTTGAAATCATTTTCCAATTCTTGAAGTTTCGACCAAATCTTTATCGTATCCGAGAGTGCGATTTGTAAATTCTTTGTTGGAATCTTTGACGGTTCGGGATTTCTAGAATCAAAAATAAAGATTGACAACAATGCTGCAATCTCAAGATCTGACAATCTATTTAAAATACCGGCACGAATAGTTTCGGCAATCGTTAAATCTGCCTCACCATATATTTGGGAGAGTAATCGGCCATATTGAGTGACTTCAAAATCAGATAAATAGCCCAATTTTTGTAGGATTGAACATACTTGATCAAAAGTACGGGCAATAACGTTAGTTCTATTTTCAACTCTGGAGAGCAAACCATCATTTTCTCTAATTAATCGATCAGCTCGCTCGGCAATTCGAGCATGTTGCTCGCGATCATTGCACGAATGACAAACATGATTTCGAAGTTGTTTGCGGTTTTGGCCCAATTCCTGTTCTAGATGCAGTCGTTGGCGTTTATCAATTTTTGATCTTTTCGATAATAAAATTTCGCACTGCTTAATTTCTCTGCGCAATTTTGCATACTCGGCAAAATCTCCAAGATGACACAGATTTTCGATGTTGAATTCTGAAATTGCTGCGCTATTTTTTGCAATCTGCCGGTTCAAACCAACTACGGCGCGATCAGCTTGAAATTGTGCAAATGAAGATTCCAAAGAGCCACGAGCGCGATCACGGCCATAACGATCGAGAAGATTTATTGACATGTTGTACGTAGGTGAAAAAGATGATCGCAGCGGATACGTTCTGGTGGTCGCCAGTCCGGCAACTGAGGCCGAATCTGTAGTTGGCGACCAGATCACGATTGCATTACCTTCAATATCGATTCCACGACGACCTGCCCGACCTGTTAATTGCGTGTACTCGCCGGGACTAATTTGAACATGCGCTTCGCCGTTCCATTTCGTCAATTTTTCAAGAAGAACAGTCTTGGCTGGCATATTTATCCCAAGCGCTAATGTTTCAGTTGCAAAGATGGCTTTAAGTAAACCTCTTTGAAATAAGTCTTCGATACATGATTTGAACAGTGGTAATAACCCAGCATGATGGGCCGCAATTCCCCGCTCTAAAGCAGCTAACCATTCGTCGTGATTTAATGCAATCAAATCTTCTTCATCAATATTTTGGGTATAACGGAGTGCCGTTCTAGTTATCTCTTCACGTTCCTGCGAATTAGTTAGTCGCAAACCATCGGATAGACATTGTTTAACTGCAGAATCGCAACCTTGTCTAGAGAAGATAAAGGCAATCGCTGGTAGTAAGTTTTCTCGTTGCAATTTTCCTATAACTTCTGATCTCGTTATTCGACTTCGATCTAAATCATTTTGCCGATTTCGGCCACCATACGATTTATAGCCTCGACGAAACGCCTCGCGCTCTAGGCGGATAACTTCTTTCGAAATACTTCCCGATTGATCAAAAAGTTCTAAAAGCCGGTTGCCCATAAAAATGTGTTGGTATAGCGGTACTGGACGATTTTCGGTAACTATAACCTTGGTGTTGCCTCGAATGGTTTGCAACCAATCTCCGAACTCTTCTGCATTAGATACCGTCGCACTAAGGGAGATCACTTGAACACTTTCCATTAAATGGATCAGAACTTCTTCCCAAACAGCTCCTCGGAATTTGTCTGCTAAATAGTGGACTTCATCCATCACCACAAAGCCAAGATTTTTGAGCGCACTTGAATTTGCATAAAGCATATTTCGTAGCACTTCAGTTGTCATAACCATTAGCGGTGCATCGCTATTTATATTTGTATCGCCAGTTAGTAGTCCTACATTTTCATCACCGAAACGATTAACAAATTCTTGATATTTTTGATTTGAGAGAGCTTTTATGGGGGTTGTATAAAAACATTTACGATTTTTTTGGAGAGCCAAATAGGCGGCAAATTCGCCGACTATAGTTTTACCTGCGCCAGTAGGAGCAGCAATTAATACCCCATTGCCCGCCTCAATCTCTCGACATCCTTCAATTTGGAAGTCGTCAAATGGAAAATCAAAACTCTCTGCAAATTGATTTGTTAGTTGGGAAGCGCTGCGGCGCTTTGCTGCCGCATACCTTTCTGCGGGCGTATTCACGCGGTCCACGTTTTCAAACATTTGGAAGTAACTGATGCAGTGATTGGCAACGGTCCAATTCGTTCGCCATCTGCATAAGCAATCGCATCAGAAGAAACACTCACGGATTTAGCCTGAAACATCTCCACTTTAGGATGTTTCACATGTTCACCGTTATACACGGTTGGAAATACTCGAATAAATTCAAATTTTGAAATTGGATTTAGAATCATGATTTCAAACAATCCATCATCATTACGCGCACTAGGGCAAACTTTCATTCCACCGCCATAGGAGCTTCCATTTCCAATTGCGATCAGCATGGCTTCGCGCACTAACTTTCTGCCATCAAGTTCTATTTCGTAACGCTTGGGCTTAAAGCTTGGCAACTCTAACGCAATTGATAAATTATATTTTTGAGGACCAGTTGGCCATTTCAATCTATTAGCTCGTTCATTCACAATCGAATCAAATCCGGTTGAAAGAACTGCCCCAAAATACTCTCCATCAACACAGCCAAGATCGATTGCAATTGGTGGATGATTGATGGCATGCCAAATCATCTCAAGACGATGCGAAAGGTCCCAACCTAAACTTCGAACGAAATCATTACCGGTACCTGCCGGAATAGCCAAAATCGGCAACTTTAATGGGACTGCAATTTGCAAAACATTATGAATTAATCCATCGCCACCTACCGCAATTATTTTGTCATCTGAATTTGCCGATGCCTTCAAATTTCTATTGAGATTTTGGGCATTAATTCCGGTTATTAATCGATACTCCTGATTTTGAGCGGCAAGGTAGTTCGTTACTTCCTGAGCAATTACTGCGCCTTGACCCTGCCCTGAAGTTGGGTTAACTGCTACGAGCCACATTTTTGCGTCGATCATTAAGCAAGGCAATTCCGCCGGCGGCGAAGTACAACAAAATTAAAGGCAAGGCCAACAAGCCCATCGTGAGCGGATCGGCAGTTGGCGTAAAAGCTGCAACGAAGAAAGTAATACCAAAGATCCATATTCGCCACGGTTTTAGTATCGATTTACCAGAAACAAAACCAATCAAATTGAGCGTTAATAGAAATACCGGTAATTCAAATGCCAACCCAAAAAGCAAAATCAAACGGAGAACGAAATCCAGATAATCGTCAAAACGGATTAGATTCGTGAGCGAACTGGGAGTGAAACCAAAAAGTACTCGGATAGCCACTGGGAGGATTTCGTATCCTAAAAAAACACCAGCAGCAAAGAAAGGAGTTGCCGCAATCAGAAAAAAGATTGAACGGCGTTTTTCGTGTTTATGAAGACCGGGGGCTATGAACGCCCAAATTTGATAAAGCCAAAATGGTGCAGTGATTATTAAACCTGAAAGTAGTGAAACTTTAATTTGCAAATTTAATGGACCTAATACGCCATTGATGTAGAGCGAACCGCAGTTCGTATCACCATTCGCTTGAGCCAGATTCAAATCACAGACGGGCAGAGCCAATACTGCAATTATTTGGTTGTAATAGATCCAACCAAATATTGAACCTAGTAAGATCCAAGTAGCTGACTTAAAGGTGCGTTTTCGAAACTCTTGCAAGTGAGATAGAAGCGGCATCCGCCCTTCGTTTTTCATCAGTTCGCTATTTTGCAGAGTTGGAATTAATTATTTTCGTCGTCTTTTTTATTCTTGCTGTCATCTTTCAATTCACTCTTAAAAATTTTAAGTGACCGCGCTAGGGATTTTGCAGAATCAGGCAATCTTTTAGCGCCAAAAAGAACCACTAAAACAAGAATTAGAATAATAATATGGCTAGGTTCGCGCAGAAACATTTACTCTCCTCTGTATGTGGCTCAATCATATAGGGCGCGGGCCTGTTCTGCCCGTTGCGCAATTTCCGCTTTTAATGCGCCATCTATAACCTTCACAGACCCAGCCATCGCTAGAACGCTCTTCACGAACCACTCATGACTATAAAACGATATCTCTTCATTTTTACTTTTGAAATATTCAAGTACAAACCTGCGGTTTCGTTTGATCTCAACCAGGGTGCTTCCAGAATAGTTTGAGACACTTTCTGAAATATGAGTGCCATCGCTTTTGCCAATAATTTTGGCGTTAATTATCCGATCGATTCTAAAAGTTCTATCTGCATTACTTAATAAACAAAACGTCTTTAAATATGCTTGCCCACCTTCCACATATAAGCCAAGCGGAAGCACTTTTCGATTTGATATTTGATCACGATCTATAGATATATATGCAATCTCAACTATTTCGTTTTGAGAAATTGCGTTGAGATAAATACTCAAATCTACGGGTTGATTGTGCGGACCATTTGGTCTCAGAAAATTACTGAGCTTGATCTTTAGTTGTTCAAGGACCGGATCAGAAATATTGAGTGCACTTAATCCGATCAATAGAGATACAATTTCGATTTTCGAGAATTTCCGAACGCGGGCTAATTCTTCTGCATTTGCAATCGTAACCTCGCCGTCTTCGAAATTAACTTCCATCGGCTGGTAGAACGGGTAACCGCACATAAATAAGGTCATCAAATCATTCTCAATTTGTTTGACCGATACATCAAAAACGCGCGCCAATTCTGTAACTTGAACGCCCTGGTGGGTTGAGATGTAAGGAACTAAATCAACCAATCGGGCAAGCGACTTGTCAGACATGATCTTTAATGACCTCGTCGAGTCTTTGAACTAAGGAATTTCGCAGTTCTATTGGTTCGATAATTGCAACATTATCCCCATGCCAAAGAATTTCAAAGAGAGCAGTATCCGTTGACGGGAATTCGATAGTTGCAGTATCCCAATCATCCCCATGAATTACCTCGATCGCTTTTGAACGAAGGGAATTTGCTAAGTCTCGTCGAATTTTGATTTTCGCAGTGATCTTATATTCCATGAAGGAAGGAATTTGAAAATCTTTCGGTTTATGAATTCGAAGATCAATTTTCTCGACTGAACTTGCAAACCGATCTAATCGAAAAGTGCGGAGCGAATTAAGGTCCAAATCTTTTCCATGAACATACCAAAGCCCCTGATTGCTTGAAATGGCAAATGGAGCTAACCGGCGCGTTTGATTGGCGTTCTCTTCATCGGTGTAACTGAAGGAAACACAACTATCCAAGTGAATTGCTTCCAGAATTTCAGTAAGAACTGATGGCTTTAGATAAGTCGGTGCCAATTCAATTTCGGCTGCCACGCCAAGCGAATGAAGGCGCCTAATGATTTCTTTAGCTGATTCAGCTAAAGACGTATCTTCCCAAATTTTTGCAGCAACCGTTAGAAATCCAATTTCTTTAGCGCTCAATTCTCCGAAAGAAACGGCATAATCTTTTTCGGTAATTTGATATCCAACCTCATCATCGAACAGACGATCAATAGGTGCGATGGTGATATCGATACCAAGGGATTTGAGCGCTTCTTTGTCACGTTCAAACATTCGATCTTTTGCTTCTTGGTTCCCTGAGTAACCTTCAATAGATCGAAAAATTTGTTCTTTTGATATCGGTCGTTTAGCTGAAATTAATGCAATCGCAAGATTAATTAATCTTTCATTCTTCTCCGACACCGTATGCCCCCTTAGATGGTCTACGACGTCTGGCCAAAACTTGTGCATCTGGCGCAATTCTTCTGGCCAAAACAAGAAATCCAGTATGACCAATCATTCTGTGTTGGGGGCGAACTGCTAAACCTTCGTGGTGCCAACCGCGCACCAAAGACTCCATACTTTCAGGTTCAGTAAAGCGACCATCGGATTTTAGGGCTTCGGCTACATTGGAAAGTTGTGTCGTTGTTGCAACGTAAGCCAAGTAAACCCCGCCCGGTCGAAGTACCTTAGCCGCCAAATCAATACACTCCCAAGGCGTTAACATGTCCAAAATAACGCGATCATATTTTTCAGATAAAACTTGTTCTTCTAAAGCTCCTAAAGTTAATTTCCAGTTCTCAGGAATGCCTGCAAAATAATGTTCCACATTGCTTGACGCATTTGTTGCAAATTCTTCTCGTTTTTCGATTGAATGAACTAAACCAGTAGGCCCTACGGCGCGTAACAATGAAATGGTTAACGCACCCGAACCGACTCCAGCTTCC
>JBDKLQ010000110.1:0-4867 GCA_039795555.1 Actinomycetota bacterium | reverse complement strand
ACGTGATTGAACTTAGATTCGCTTCAATTGGTAATTTATTATTTTGTAATACTGTTGAAACCACTGTTGAATCTGTGACCGAAAGCGTTCCGGAGGTATCCGTTACTTCGAATTTTGGGATCTCAATATTCTTATTTAATAGATATTTGTTAAACCACTGAAGCGATAGTTGATTTAACCGCTCGCTTTCACTATTTCCGCCATCATGGCCACCGGAATGCCAAATCAAAGTTAGTGGCGTAGCTGGGTTTGCTTTCAGGATTGCCTGGGCATTCCGTTCGCTTTCAATTAATGGAAATAATGAATCTTCCTGCCCTTGCATCAGTAAGGTCGGAGCACTTAGCTTTGACAAATAAGTTGCGGGTGATGATTTCTTCATTAACTCAATTTGTGCCGCTGTTGGTGTGCCAACAGTTACTGCGTCTTGGAAAGCCTGACACCACGCATCAGCAAAATTTCCACACTGGCCAAGATAAGAATTTTGAAGTGCTGTAAAGGAGAAGAAGGTTCCGGCCCAGGTTTTCTTAAATGGGCCTACATTTTTTAGATTTATCCCATTTTGCGGAAAGAGCGCCTCTTGCAAATTGTTCCAAGTTATATCTGCGCTAACGGCTTTAACTCGTTTATCCTGCGCCGCCAACATCAACGAAAGCGCACCACCATAAGATCCACCCATCGCGCCGACAATTGCTTTTCCACTTTGATCTTTCTTTATTTCTTTTCGATTTTGAATGTAATCGATTAAGTTCGAAGCGTCGGCGACTTCTTTGTCTGGGGCATTCATTGTTATTTGTCCAGTGGAATTTCCAAATCCTCGTGCGCTCCAAGTTAAAACTGCAAAACCGTTTCTTTGAAATAATTGCGCTGTCGCTCTTACCGAATCTTTGTTTCCACCAAAACCGTGCGCCAACAAAATTACCGGTGCTGGTGTTGATTTTGGAATGTATAAAGAAGTATCAATTGAGACTCCATTACTTGGGACAACATTGGAAATTACTTTTCCCTGAGAATTATCTGAATTTGTATTTATAAAAGTTGCAACCGCGACCAAACCAAGAACTACAAAGATTGTTACAAGTTTCTTTCGCACCTGGCTAGATTAGACATTTTTGGCACTTAGACCAAGTTGATAGGCTTTTGCCATGAAACGGATTTTGCTTTCAATATTGATCAGCTTTTCGTCTCTAATTGCGCTGCCCGCGTCAGATGCAGTTTCATCTGAAAAAGCTGTGAACTACAAAATATTGATGCCTAAGCCATATCAACCAAAAGGTTTAAATGGTGGCACCGATGATTATCGCTGCTTTTTAATTGATCCAAAAGTAAAAGAAAATTCGATTCTGACCTCAATTAAGTTCATTCCACAAAATGAAGTTGTTGTTCACCACGCAATTTTGTTTCGATTGCCAGCTGCCGACGTAGCCAAAGCAAAGGCGATTGATCCAACTAATAAAGGTTGGTCTTGCTTTGGTGGCTCCGGCGTCGGAACCATGTTTCAATCATTTGTGACTACCCCGTGGCTTAGCGCTTGGGTACCAGGAAGAAATACCGATAACGCGCCGAAAGGTTATGGCTATCCATTTAATAAAGGCGACCAAATAGTTCTGCAAGTTCATTACAACTTACTGCAGGCGCAAACTGGCAAGGCAACAGCTGATCGTTCGAGCATAGAATTGAAAGCAGTTCCAGCAACAGGTGCAAAAATAAAAATGCTCGGATATGAACTTTTCCCAGCGCCAGTTGAGTTACCGTGTCCATCAGGAGTAACGGGCAAACTTTGTGATCGCAAACAATCACTCATGGATTTGGCAGCTCGTACTTCACCACAAAGCGCTCTTGAGGTTACCGGTATTGCAGTTATGTGTAACCAAGATCCATTCAATCCAACTCCGAGTTTAACTTCGACTTGTGATCGAAAAATTGCGCGCAATCAATTAGTAGTTGCCGCCGCACCTCATATGCATTTATTGGGTCGGTCGCTAAAAATTACCGCAAATCCAGGAACTGCAAATGAAAAAGTTCTGCTAAATAATACAAATTACAACTTTGACGATCAATCATCAAAAGTTTTGCCGGAACCTTATAAATTAAAGTCGGGCGATACGGTTCGCGTTCAATGTACTTTTGATCCGACGCTGAGACAGAAACTGCCGGTACTTCGAAAATTGCCGGCCAAATATGTAACTTGGGGTGAAGGCTCTAGTGATGAGATGTGCCTTGGGGTTTTGATCAATTCGAAGGAAACGTCGATTAAGAGCTAGTTCCGAGCGTAAATTTTTAGAATTTCACAAAATATGACTAATTGAACCTAGGAATCAGAGCCAAGGAGTGTCACACTTGTGACGTTATGCCTGCAGGAAATCCCCGCATGCGTTAACAAACACGGAGGGGCATTTAATGCTACAACTTTCAAGCGGCCAATGGAGTTCGCTCTACAACATGTTCTCATTTGGTCTAATTTCTATGTTGGCTTGCACGGTTTACACACTTGTTGCGCAAAATCGTGTTCTGCCAAAATATAAAGCGGCATTAGTAATGTCATCAATGGTTACTTTCATTGCTGGCTATCACTATTTCCGTATTTTCAATTCATTCGAAGAATCTTCAATGAAGAATGCAGTAACCATCGGAACATCTCAAGGATCATTCAACGAGGCTTACCGTTACGTTGACTGGATTCTTACTGTGCCATTGCTTCTAGTTGAAGTAATTGCAGTATTGGCTCTAGCTAAGGAAGCATCAAAGTCCTTGATGCAGCGCCTAGTAGTTGCTTCATCAGCAATGATCATTCTCGGTTACCCAGGTGAAATTTCAAGCAATAACGGAACCAAGTTGACTTATTTCGTACTTTCAATGATTCCATTTATTTACATTCTTTATGTACTTTTCGTGGAATTGAGCAAGTCACTTGATCGCCAGCCAGCTGGTGTTGGTCAAGCGGTAGGTCAATTGCGTGTTCTATTGCTAGTTACTTGGATGGTTTACCCAATTTCATACTTGATTCCAATGTTCTCATCGAATCCAAGTATGGAACAAATGGCATCACTATTCACTTATCGCCAAATCGGATACACAGTTGCAGACGTTCTAGCAAAATGCGTATTCGGTCTAGTGGTATTTAGAATCGCACGTTTGAAGTCAGCTGCAGAGGGTATGGCTGACAATCACTAAGTAAAAATTAGTGGGATCTATTAATAAATAGATCACGGAAGGCCCCTGGAACTCAAAAGCCAGGGGCCTTCTAATTCAAAAAGTAAAAAGGAAATGAAATGAATTCAATTTATTTACGCACCAGTGCCTATGCCGTGCTTGCTATTGGTTTAATCAAAGGCGTTTATCAAAGTTCAGAGCCAGGTTCCCTCGCAAAAGTGGCGCCAATCGTGATTTTGGGATTATTGGCGAGCATAATTTTTGCATTGAAGAACTTTGAAAAATTTACGCGAAATCGCACCGTCGGTTATCTCTGGCTAATAATTGCGCTTTTGTTAGTAATTTATTCGTTCTTAAACTAAAGAATTATTTGCGCTTAATTTTGCGCAATTCGCGTTTCATTTGGCGCCGCTCTAAACGTTGCCGTTTTCTGGCCTCTTGCGCAGCTTTGGAAGTAAAAGCCCAGCGCAGGAATGGAATGAAGATGAAAGTGATTACTAGAAATCCAAATATACTTTGGATAAACAATTCATAACTACTACCCCGATACATCTTCATAGTTTAGCGAGAGGTTTAAAGTTGAATCACAACATAGGTGCGCTCGCCTTAGTTGGTTCCGGTGAATACACCGAACCGCTCCTAGACCTGGAACGTGAACTAATTGAGATTGCAAAACGTAAAGGTAAAAATGGACCCTATGTTCAATTTGCCACGGCTGCCGGCGAAGAACATGCTGATCGAATTGAATACTGGAAAAATCTAGGAGCCGTTCAAGCCAAAAGATTAGGAATTGAATCGGTATTCATACCGGTCTTTAATCGAACTGAAGCCCTAGATCCTAAATGGATTTCACAAATCAAAGGTGCTTCACTAATTTATTTTTCGGGTGGCGATCCACTTCATCTAGCCACTTCACTTATTAATACAGATTTGCTTGCTGCAATTATCAGTGAACATAAAAGCGGTACTTCACTTGGTGGTTGCAGCGCAGGTGCGATGGCGATGTGTTCGCATGTGGGAATGCCATGGCGAAGTAATTCCAAAAAGAGTGAGGGTTTTCATTTAATTTCTAACTACCAAGTTTTGCCCCATTTTGATCGCTTCTTTAGCGCCATTCCATCTGCTTTTTTACGTCAATTTCCGCGATTTACCCACGAGAATGTAATTGGAATTGATGAGAAAACTGCACTGCTATGGGATGGCGATAGGTGGATCGTGCGCGGCTATGGCGGAGTGCATTTCTTTAATCAAAATCGAGAACGGAATTCATTTCATCAAAATGATGTTCTCGATTTTTTACCGATTCCGTATCAAAATAACGACAGCCAGATTTAATTTCTTGGTTATGCTCATCTAATGTCCAACCAGCACGAAAAAGGTTATAACTCTGCTGCTACCAAAGTTTTATTCTCTGGAATTCTCTTTGGTACTGCTGGCACGGCGGTAACTTTCGCGCCAGATGGCGCTACTTCGGCAATGCTCGGCTTTTTTCGATTGGTATTTGGCGCCCTCGCATTTTTTGTGCTGATTCCAAAATTTGATGGCAGCTGGAAGCACACCTTTTCGCTAATTAAACGACCAGTTGTTTGGTTCATGGGAATTGGATCTGCTGCCTTCCAGCCATGTTTTTTTGGCGCCACAGCGCGTAACGGCGTTGCGTTAAGTACTCTAATAACTGTCGGATCAATTCCCGTATTTGCCGGAATAGTTGGCAAAT
>JBDKLQ010000109.1:0-16428 GCA_039795555.1 Actinomycetota bacterium | reverse complement strand
AATTGACGCCCGGTTCTTGAATTACCGAAGCCTGACGGATGGCGCGAATGAATTCTCGAATTTCAGTCCGGTCAAAAAATCGCTCATTGCTTCGAACTTGATAAGGCAATCCAGCACTTCGGAATGTTTTTTCGATCGCGCTTAATTGGTTATTAGTTCTGGCTAAAACTGCAATATTTTCTGGACGTTCACCATTACTAATTAATTCAGAAATTGCTTCGGTAACACCGATAGCTTCGGCGCCATCTGTTTTATATTCAGTTAGCGCAGGTAGGCTGCCATGGCCATTAGTGACTGTTAATTCTTGTCCGATTTGGGCACTTCTGATTAAGGCATTGGCCGCAAAGGTAATTTCCGGGGTTGAGCGGTAACCGGTTGTAAGTCGAATTACTTCCGCTTTTGGAAATCTCTCGGTGAAATTGAGCAAAAAGTTTGGTGTAGCTCCAGCAAAACCATAAATTGTCTGAGCTGGATCTCCAACAACGCAGATGTCATCACGAGAACCCAGCCAAGCATTTATTAATCTTTGTTGTAGCGGTGAAATATCTTGATATTCATCAATTGTGAAATATCGATATTGATCATGAATTCGTTCGCGCACTTCTGGTTCGTTTTCGAGCATGGCGCTGGTTAACATCAGTAAATCTTCAAAATCAATCACCCGCTCTTGTTTTTTTAGCGCCTCATAGCTTTCGTAAACTTTTGCCACATCACCCATATCGAATTGGCCGCGAAGCGACCTGCCGTTTTTCATTAAATCTTCCGGTGCAATCTGATTAACTTTTGCCCATTCAATTTCAGTAGATATTTCACGGACTGTATCTCGTTGATTTCTGGCTAATTTCAAATCGGTTCGCTCAATTGCTGCCGTAATAAATGGTGGCTTCGAGCTTAATAAATCTGGTGTCATTCCACCAAAAACTTTTGGCCAAAAATAAAGTAATTGTTTTAACGCTGCGGAGTGAATTGTTCTGGCTGATACACCAGGTACGCCAAGAGTTCGAAGGCGTGAACGCATTTCGCCAGCAGCCCGAGTAGTAAATGTAATTGCTAGTACTCGTTGCGGATCCATCACACCAATAGCGCAGGCATATGCAATTCGATGAGTGATTGCTCTAGTTTTTCCGGTTCCGGCGCCGGCAATAACACAGACTGGGCCGCGCGTAGCTAGTGCAACTTTTCGCTGCTCTGGGTCTAGCGCTTCCAGGATTTCTTCAGCATTACTCATTTTCTAACCAATAATTGATCATCTTTCGCGAAATACTCAAATTATCCGGCAAAACTATCTCGCTCGTTAACAGTTCGTCCTTACTAAACCATTTCAATTCAACAATTTCGGTTCCATCGGCCACTGCTTTTTCTGGTTCATCCGTAACGGCAGAAAAGGCCATCATGATTGATGCCGGAAATGGCCAAGGTTGGGACGATAAATAATTAATCTCGGTAACTTCTAAACCAGTCTCCTCTTTAATTTCGCGACGAATCGCATTTTCTAAACTCTCACCCGGTTCGACAAATCCCGCAAAATTAGAGAATCGTTTTTCGGCCCAAACTTTTTGTCGACCAAGAAGTAATCGATTTTTACGATCTTTAACTAAAACAATTACCGCTGGATCAGTCCGCGGAAAATGCTGCGATCCATCTATTTCACATTCCCGGATCCAGCCATGGGCCACAATTTTGGTAGGGTTTCCACACCGAGCACAATTTGTATGGCTCTCGTGCCAATTGATTAAAGCCAAGGCCTGCATTGCGATTGCAATTTCTAACTCGGATAAATTGGGATGAATCTGCTTTAACGATCTACCATCTGTCGTAAATTCACGATTGATTGCAAAATAATGTTGGCCAGAATTTACACCCAAATAAAATTTAGTTAGATTTTCATCAAATTTAATTGATTTAATAAATTCTATTTTTTCATTCTTAGAACGAATTTCGCCATTGTAAATTTGAATCACTAGAGCTTGGTCCCAAAAGTCTTCCGCGGAATCTCGCAAACTCCGATCTAAAACATCGAAAAATGGTTCAAATTGGCTCACAAGTGGTGAGCCTACCCCTATCGGTGTGGTGAAATTAAATCGATTAATTGCTGTTCGGTAAGCAAATCGCTGCGTCGATCGGTTTCACCAGTTGGAACATAATGGAATGCCGCCTTGATTTTTTCAACTGGTGTCCCAGATATTTTCGACCAAGCCATTCGATAAATTGCTAATTGAATTGCTTCGGCTTCACCCAATCTTGTTGATCCGGTTTTCCAATCAACAACTTCGTAGTTATCCCCATCTTTATAAATTGCATCAATACGACCTCGGACTAAAGTGCCAGCAATTACCGTTTCAAATGGAACCTCTAAATCATATGGGGTGCGATGGGCCCATTCACTTTCTAACCATCGTTTTTTTAATTCTTCGAGTTTGGTATCGCTTTCTAACTTATCTTGATAATCCAAATCTTCGTCATTAAAAAGCGTATTGGCTTTTAGGTGCTGTTCGAGCCATTCGTGAAACTGAGTACCGCGGCGCATGAACCGATCCTGCAAAAATGGCATTGGTCGTCGAATTGTTTGAAGCACGCTTTCTGGATCTGACTTCAATGCGACCAAAGTTGAAACTGAAATTCGAGGCGGTAATTTAATTTGCGCTGGTGCAATATTTCGCTGCTTAATCAATAGCGCTGCATCTTTGTCCATGGCTTCAGCAGCAACACTTTCATAAGTGGCAAGCGCTTGGCCGTAATCAATTTCAGATTCTTTTGGCCAGGATCCAACCACCTTTTTCGCTAAGACTGGATTTGGCGTGCCCTTGGCTGGAACTTCGATTGCTTCATTATGGATTAATTCCATTAATTCACTCGGGTGATCTGCATTTTTATGTTCGGACCAAATTGCGCAGGTGGCATAAAGTGAATGTTTGGCGCGAGTAACTGCCACATAAGCCAACCGCCACTCTTCTTTTAAACGCAATTCCGCACATGAATTCTTAAATTCTTCAATCCGAGCTGCCGCAGTTGCGCAATCTTTTATAGTTACAAAATCGATCCCGGGAAATTCGCGCGCATCGCCGCGAAATTCAAATGGAATTTCATTTTCCGCGTGCAACCAAGAAATCGAATTCTTCGAATTTTCCGAAGGAAATTGGCCAGCAACTAATCCTGGCAGCACCACATGGTCCCATTCCGCACCTTTAGCCATGTGCACTGTTAAGAGTTGAATTACGTTCTTTTTCACATCAGGTGCGCCAGCTTCTAGGCCGCGCTCCTTTTTAACCGCGACTTCCAACCAATTAAGAAATTCAATTAACGAGTTGCTACCAAATTTTGCCGCTTCTTCGATAAAGCGATCAATGTGGCGGCGACCCGCACCACCATTATCTCGATATTCAAGTTCTGAATTTAAATGTAAATAATCTTCAACTTCAAAAATTAAATCAATTAACGAGCCAGCGGCGCGAGAGCGCAATTTTCTTAAGTCGCGGGCAAAGGCGATTAATCTGGCATAGCCCGCTTTTGTAAATTTTGCACCATCAGCGCTTTCAATTTCATCAAGTGCTTCGATTAAAGAACCCGTTGCTAAGTCATCAGCTTCGGCAGTTTCTAGCTCCCCTGTTGCTAATTGGGTGATTAATTTTTTGTCGGATCGAACAGTCCGCTCACGTTTGAAATTTCCAAGCGCAGCTATATCGCGCGCTCCCAAATTAATTCGCGGGCTCGTCAAATGGCGCATCAATTCGGCACCAGCATCCGGATCGGCAATTACTTTTAACAAGGTGAAGATGTCTACGATTTCTGGCATCGACATTAAACCGCCAATTCCAATTACGTCAACTGGCAATCCGGCTTCGTGAAGCGCTGCCTCAATCACCGGAATCTGTTTTCGGTTTCGCACGAGCACGGCATTTGTTGCGCCATTCCAAATCGGAGCGAAGTGTTTAGCAATTGCCGCAGCTTCGGATTCGGCATCAACAAAAACTTCGCTCTTGATTAAACCTTCGCCAGCATCGTCTCGTGCAGTTAGCGCCGGTACTGAAACATTGATTTGGGCGCCAACTTTTTTGGCCAAAACGTTTGCTAAATTTAAAATCGCCAAATCATTTCGGAAAGTTTTAGATAGATTAAATTCTTTTCTAGCACCTTTAAAATCTTGTGCAAAATTTTTAATCGTACCGATTGCTGCGCCGCGCCAACCATAAATTGCCTGATAAGGATCACCAACTGCTGTGACCGGATGGCCATTTCCGAACAGTGCGCTCAACATCCGAACTTGTGATTGGGAAGTATCTTGATATTCATCTAATAAAACCAATTTAAATTGAGCTCGTTCAATTTCGCCAACCTGTGGCAAGTTAATTGCTAATTCGGCAGCCAAGGACATCTGATCATCAAATGCAATCGCCCCGCCAGTTCGTCGCTGTTCAATAAATTTTTCGACAATCGGCAAAATTCGAATTCGCTGACTTAGTACTTTAATTGCCCCTTTTACGATTGCGGTTTCATCGGACTTGCTTGGCGCCAAACTTTCTAGCTGTTTCAGTACTTTCAACTGCGAATTTTTTAATTCCACCAAATCTACTTGGTGCTCTAAAACATTCTTTGTGAGTCCTAATACGTCGTCAATCAAAGTTGTTAAAGCGCTATCGTAAGTAAAATCTTCATCGGCCCAATTGCGAATAAGTGAATTGGCTTGTTGCCACAAATTAGCATCACCAACCAATTCAACATCGCCATCAATTCCAATGCGCAATCCGTATTCAGTTAATAGCGAACTGGCATATGAGTGGTAAGTCATTACCGGGACTTCGATATTAAATCCTGCTGGCAAAATGTCGGCAGCAATTAATTGGCGGAGTCGTTTTCGAATTCGTTGCTTTAATTCGGCTGCAGCTTTTCGAGTAAAGGTGAGTCCAAGAATTTCTTCAGGTTTCGCAGCGCCATTTGCAATCAAATAGAGCACGCGGTTAGCCATCGTTTCGGTTTTGCCAGATCCGGCACCGGCGATAACTACCGCCGGTTCAAGTTCAGATTCAATAATCGCAATCTGCTCCGGCGTAACCTTTCCATTTATTGCTGCGGCAATTTCCGAGGCGCGATATTTACTCATAAAGTTTCCGCCCTTCGATTTGAATCGGACAGGAAGTCCGTACTGGACAGAACATACAATTCTTATTTTTTGTCGCTAGAAATGTTTTGCCGCTCATTTTTTCGGAAACGGTAACGATCCGCGCTTCAACATCTTCGGGAATTATTTCGCCTTGGTCGCGGGTTTTAACCCCTTTATTATCGTGATCTAAATAGACCAAACTGGCGCCGGCAACTTCATTACCCTCTTTGATTAAAGCTAATTGATAAAGCTGCATCTGGGCATTGGTTTTTGCTTCAGTTAACGAAATATCAGTTTTTCCGGTTTTGAAATCCACTAAATATGTTTTGCCATCGACCGTGGCTTCCACACGATCGATACTTCCTCGAATGCGCGCCCGTCCTACTTTGAAATTAAATCGTTTTTCGGCATCAACGAAGTTGCGATCTGTGTTCTCGCGGTATTGATAAAACCTTCGCAAAATCATTAATGCTCGACCTTGTGAACTCTTACTTAACCAACCGGTTTCGGGATCAATTAACCGCCAATTTTTTTCCAGAATTTCTGCTTGCGCTTCAAATGGCGCATCGTTGGTTTCGGCTAATTCAGCGAATTTATGAATCATATTTCCAATCATTTGGGCTGTTGAGTTTCCACCTTGCCCGCCATTTGTTTCTAAGAACCAGCGCAGTTCACATTCCTCAAATTTTTCAACGCCACTTGGCGAAATTCGAACTTCTTCTGTATCGCTAACGACTGAATCGGTAGTTGTAATTTTTGTTGCGCCATACCAGTTAACTGGGTTTGCAGCGACATAACCAGATTCGGCGAGCGCTTTTAGTGAAGCGGCAGCCGATATTGATCCAGTTTCGATTAATTCGCGCCGAAGTTTCGCAATCACTGATGCTGCATTTAATCGCTGCGGTAATTCAGCAAATTCAGATTCTTCGCTAAGCAGCTCAAAAAAATTAGATGGTTCAGAATCTTCGCTTTGGGTTGCAGTAATTAACAATCTATTACTCGCGCGACTTAGGGCCACATAAAAAAGTCGCAATTCATCTTCAGCAACGGCAGCTTTGGCAACCAGTTCTAGATCAATTCGATTTAGATCTGGATTACGGTCTCGTTCGACCAAGCGATCGCTACCCAAAAGCGAGCCACGAACTTTTAAATTTGGCCAGATTCCTTCTTGAATTCCAGCGACAATGACAAATTTCCACTCACGACCTTTGGCGGTATATGGCGTAAGAATTTCAACCACGTCTGGTCTGGCGCCGCGAGCCGTAATTACATCGCCAGCAATTTCTGCTTTCCGAATATCTTTAAAGAAATATGCTTTGGAACCAAATTTAAATCGCGCCCCATATCGGCGAGCACTTTCAAATAATTGCATTGCTGCATCTAGATCGCGATCGGCGAACGCTCCCCGAACTCCACCAGCTAAGGCCAAGGTTCGCCATTTTTCGGGCAATCCAGAATTACTCCAAATCACCCAAAGTAGATCTTCTGGTTGCGCCGATTTATCCCGGGCAACTTTGCGCGCTACTAAATAAATCTTGTGCAATTTTTCCAAAGCAGCGCCACCATCGATTTCAAGGCCGCCCTCAATAATTGCACTGACAATCAATTCTGAACCGCTCTTACCCAACTCTTCGGAATATTTTTCAATTAATGAGCGGCGAATTCGGCGCAAATCAACTGAATCTGAGCCACCAATTTCAGATAAAAGCAATTTTTCAGCGGTTGCATAACTTAGATTTTCATAGATTGCGGTTTCAGCTAAAAGTAAAATTGGTTCAAGCGCTGCATTTTCTGACAACACTTGCAATTCAGATGCGATTGGTACACCGCTACGAACTAGCGCTCTACGAATTGCACCGCCAGCTGCCGGAGTGCGAAGAACGATTGCGATATCAGACCATTTAAGGTCATCTTGTAAAAATGCGCGTTGAATTTGATCAGCAATAAATGCAGCTTCGCTGCCACTATCACTAAAAAATTTGGCGCTAAATTCGCCAGTAGATTTTGAAGTACAAATTAATTTTCGCTTGCTTCCTGGAAATTTATTAGCCACCTTTTCGATGACGCTAAAGACCTCGGGGCTTTGGCGATAATTTTCAATTAATACTTCAATCTTTGGTTTAAAAAAATCTAACGCTTGATCAATTCCTTCCGGATCAGCGCCACGAAATCGTCCAACCGTCGAATCTGCATCTACTGCGATTACTAATTGGTTGCCGGCTAATTCTTGGAGTAACGCACGTTGTGCTTTGTCGCATTCTTGGTATTCATCAACCAAAATGATTTTGTATCGATTTTGCCAACGAGTTCGGACTTGACTATTTTTCTTTAATAACGTCGCTGCCTGCCAAATAAGTTGCGATGAATCTAATCTGGTTACGACTTCGGAAATTGAAACGTCTTCCATGTCGATTGCGCCTTGATAGCTGCGCCAAAATTTTGCAACATCCGGCCAAAATTCTTCGCCAATTAAATCTTCGTAGCTCCAACCACGTTCGGTGGCGCGCGAAATTAAATCGCGCAGTTCTCGGACAAATCCACGCGTTTTAATTGCTGCCGATAATTCACTTGGCCAGGCCGCACCTTCCAATAATTGGCGAATAAAACTCTCTTGTTCTGGGCCAGAGAGCAAAATTGGATTTTGCCCTTCAGCTTTTAAAATCGAAAAAGCGAGCGCATGAAAAGTTCTTGCTAATGGTTCGAAGGCGGTGCTTTCAGTCTTAAATGCAATTTCATCGCGGAGCTCCGATGCACGTTCGCGGCCAAAAGTTAATAGCAATATCGAATTTGGATTTTCGCCAGATTTAATGGCGGAGGTGATAATTTCAATTAATTTAGTAGTTTTCCCAGTGCCTGGCCCGCCTTTAAATACACGAACGTCAGCCATCACTCTCATATTCAACCCCATCAAGGTGACACCTATGCGTTACTTTGAGTAAATTGCAGACATGGCTACGGTCGGAATTATTGCTGGAACTGGCTTTTATTCACTTCCAGCCCTCGAAGGTAATCACCCACGAAAAATCTCTACCGTTTATGGCGATGCATTAATAACTTCTGGAAATTGGAATGGCGTTCCAATTGAATTTGTTACTCGACACGGAGTTGATCACAGCGTTCCGCCAAGCAAAGTTAATTATCGCGCAAATATCCAAGCGCTTAAAGATTTAGGTGTCACTAAAGTTTTGGCGGTAAACGTGGTTGGTAGCGTTGATCCAAAATTGGCTGCTGGTGATTTACAAATTATTACTGACTTCATCGATTTCACCTCAGGACGTGAAAATACATTTTTTGATGGTGTGAAACCTGGCGGCGTGCAACATGTTGATGTCGTTGATGCCTATGACCGGGAAATCGGAAAAATCCTTACCGAAGCTGGAAAAGAATTAGGAATCGAAGTTAAACAAAATGGAATTTACGCCGGCTTTAACGGACCAAGGTTTGAAACACCGACTGAAATTAGGATGGCTGCTTCAGTTGGCGCAACTGTAGTCGGCATGACTGGCTGCCCAGAAGTTACTTTGGCGTGCGAAGCGGGGTTACGCTACGCAGCAATTGCGCTATCGGTAAATCCAGCAGCAGGTGTCTTTGATCAAAAAATTACAATGGAAGATATTTCGGCGGTTTTAAAAACATCATCACAAAAAATTATCGATATTTTTGACCGAGCCATCTCCAGGATTTAAATGTCGCTAATCATCAAAAATGCTTCGGTTATTTATACCGTAGATGAAAAAGATTCAGTTTTGAAAGATGCCACGCTGGTGATTCGCGATGGCGTGATTGAAGCGATAAATCCAGTCACGATCCCAACTGACATTACTGACGTTTTTGATGCGCAAAACAAATTGATCATGCCCGGGCTAATCAACACGCATTCCCACTTGGCAATGGCGCTACTTCGCGGTTGGGCTGAAAGCGTTGACTTGGATGGATTTTTGGAAAAAGTGTGGGCGGCTGAAGGCGCCATCATGGATAAGGAAACATGCGCGCTTGGTACTGAACTTGGTGCGGCCGAAGCAATCAAAGGTGGCACCACGACAGTTTTAGATATGTACTTCAATCCTGATGCCACCCATGCTGCGGCAGTAAAAGTTGGATTGCGCCATGTTGCGGGACCAATTTTCTTTGATTTCCCGGGCTTAGATGGTTTGGAATGGGCACAGCGAATTGATTTTGCAAAAAAATGGCCAGATAAATTAAAAGAGATTGGCGGTCCTGAAGTTCCAATTTATTTTATGCCGCATAGTACTTACACAGATTCACCAGAACATTTATCTGATGTGGCAAAAATTTCGAAGGAATTTAACGCCCGAATTCATTTACATGTATCGGAAACTAGCAATGAAAACAAAACTGTTGCCGACCGATATCAAAAATCGCCAACTCAAATCTGCCACGAAACTGGAATTTTAGATTCTCCAACTGTATTTGGTCACGGCGTGCATTTAAGTGATTCGGATTTGGATTTGGCTACAACTCAAGGTTCAGCTGTGGCACATTGCCCAGGAAGTAATCTCAAATTAGCGAGCGGAATTGCAGATATTCTTAAATACACCGAGCGCGGTATTCCCGTTGGTCTCGGAACTGACGGATGCTCATCAAGTAATGATTTAGATATGTGGTCGGTAATGCGTTTGGCGGCACACATGGTTTCGCTAAAACATTCACCGGCTGAAGTTAAGCCAGACGCGATCATCCGAGCTGCCACAATTGAAGGTGCCAAAGCAATAGGAATTGATAATTTGGTCGGCAGTATCGAAGTTGGGAAACGGGCAGATTTAATTGCGATTGATTTGACCGCATTGCATTTAACGCCAATTCATAATCTCCCAGCGCTATTAATTTTTGCTGCTGGCCGATCTGATGTAACTGATGTCTGGGTCGATGGCGAACCGGTATTGCGTTCTGGCAAACTGACCAGAGTTGATGTCGCTGATTTAAGAAATCGGGTAGCCAATCGAGTAAAGGCGCTTGATGAAATTCGATAGCGCCGCTCAGGCTATTGAAACTTTAAATCTCGAGCCGCTTGAAGGCGAAGGCGGTTATTACTCACTGTTGCATCGAGATGAATTTGGCAATGCGATCTATTTTTTAATGACGCGAGATCAATTTTCAGCTTGGCACATATTGAATGAACGGGAGACTTGGGTCCATTTGGATGGTGCGCCAGTTGAATTATTTACCCGCACTGGCGATGGGCCAACCGTGTTAAATCTGCTTGATCATTCCCAATTTTCGATCGTGCCACGGACTTGGATGGCTGCCCGCACCACTGGTGAGTTCTCGCTCGTGCTCTGCTTTCTGGCGCCCCCGTTTAGCCAGATGACCTTATTAAGTAAGGAAGAATTCAATAATTGGCGCGTGCGCGAACCTAATGTAGTGGAGTTAATTCATGGCTAAGTTATTGCTTACTGGCGCAACTGGGCAGATAGGTGCCGGGTTAAAAGCGCACTTCGAAGGTAAAGGTTTTACCGTAATCGCACCAAACCGAAATGAGTGTGATCTCGCTAAATCTGGCGCAGTAACAAAGTATTTACTCTCGATAAATTTTGCCGAAATCGATTACATAATTAACAATGCGGCAGATCAGAGCGTTGCCGAATTAAAGTCGGTAACACCAGAACATATAAATCAAATGATGCAAACTAATTTCAATGCGATTGCTGAAATTTATTCATTTGTTGCTAATCATTCTGAAAATTTAAAATCAATTTTAAATATCTCATCGATTGAAGCAATTAATGCGCGACCAGGTCACACAATTTACGGTGCATCAAAAGCAGCCTTGGAATCCTTAACAAAATCTGCCGCAATGGAGTTAAAAACCATTCGTACAAATGCCTTACGGCTTGGTTTAATCTCTCGACCTGGGATTCAGAGTTCTTGGCCAGAGGGCGTTAACGCATGGATTAGAAGCACGCCATTGGGGCGTATGGGCGAAATTAACGATGTAACTAGTGCTGCCGACTTTCTTTTAACTTCCGAATGGATCACGGGCGAAATATTGACCTTAGACGGCGGAAATTTAAGCAATCCCGGTTGGTAGTTCGCTTACTCCTTGGGTGATATGTTCGCCCTTAAGTAGAGATTTTAGGTATTCCCCCCTTCCTCAACTTATTTTTTAACCCTCGAGAGGAGAAATATGAAGAAGCGTCTAATCGCAGGAGTAGGTGCACTATCTCTTGCAGTATTAGGTTTCGCAATGCCGTCATCAGTTGCTGCAACTGATGATTCAAAGTGCGCTGATGCAGCAGTTCTATGCATTGGTGTTGTAACAGATATTGGACATGTCGATGACAAGTCCTTTAACCAAGCTGCATGGGAAGGCGCACAAGCTGGCGCCAAAGCTGCTGGTGGAGTTGCTAACTACATCGAGTCAAGCGCCGCAGCTGATACCGAATATGCAAAGAACATTAAGTTATTTGCAGATAAGAAATATGATGTAATTGTTACCGTTGGTTTCTTGGAAGCCAACGCAACTGTTGCAGCTGCAAAGCAATATCCAGATATCAAGTTCATTGGTGTAGATCAGTTCGTAAGTGATGCACCTGCAAACCTTGCTGGTTTGAACTTCTACGAAGATCGCGCTGGTTTCGTTGCTGGTTATTTGGCTGGCTACCTAACTAAGACCGGTAAGACTGGTGCAGTTGTTGGTTTGAACATCCCACCGGTATATCGCTTCGCTGAAGGATTTAAGAATGGTGTTGCACACTCTGCTGCCGAACAAGGCAAGAAGTTTGCAAAGACCAAGATTGTTTATCACCCAGCTGCAGATAATGCATTTAACGATCCAGCATTCGGTGCTGCTAATGCAGCTCAAATGTTGTCTCAGGGTTACGACGTAATCTTCGCTGCTGGTGGCAACACTGGTAATGGTGGTTTAACTCGTATCGCTAAGGCAAAGGGCAAGTACTGCATTGGTGTAGACGTTGATCAATGGAACACCGTTAAAGAAGCACGTCCATGCCTAGTTACATCAGCTATGAAGAACATTGCTGCTGGTGTGGCTGAGCAAGTTGGACTTGTAAAGAGCGGCAAGTTTGTTGGCGGAAATGTTTATGGAACAACTGCTATTGCACCATTCCATGCATTCGCTAAGACGATCCCAGCTTCTGTACAGAAGAAAGTTGCTAAGTTACAGAAGGACGTAAACGCTGGAATCGTAAAGACTGGCGTTAAGTAAGAACTAAGTAAGTTAGTCGGGTAGCGGACTTCACGGTTCGCTACCCGACTTCTTAATAACAAGAGTTGGATTATTAAATGAACCTTCGAATTTCAAAAGATGCGCTTGTTCCGATTGGATCAGTTTTGGTTGCGCTTGGAATCGGAGCTGTTTTAATTGCGGCGCAAGGACATAGTCCGCTAGTTGCCTACAAAGTCTTATTGATTAAAGGTTTCTCTTCAGTTGCCGGTTTACAAGAAACGCTGAGCAAAGCTGGCATTTTAATAATGTCAGGCTTAGCAATCACGGTCGGTTTGCGCGCTGGTCTATTCAATATTGGCGCTCAAGGTCAAGTTATAACTGGTGCGCTGGCATTCACTTTTATTGGTTACAAAGTTCAAGGTCTACCCGCACCAATTCATATTCTGGTGGCGTTAATTTTTGCAATCATTGTCAGTTCACTTCTTGGCGCATTTGTCGGATTCTTAAAAGCGTCCCGCGGCGTCCACGAAGTTATTTCAACCATTATGTTGAACAGCATTATGGCTGGCATCGTCGATTACTTAGCGCAAAATCAACTAAAGCAACCAGGGCAACCAAATACGCGAACGCCAGATATTTTGGCAAGTGCTCGCCTGCCACATTTATTTGGTTGGCCAATTGGTTTTGCAATTGCAATTGCGTTGGCCTTTGCACTTAGCTGGGTTTTAAAGCGGACCACTACCGGTTTTGAATTAGAAACAGTTGGCCGAAATCGCGCTGCTGCTTGGTATGCCGGAATTTCGGTTAAGAAATCAATTGTTTTAGGGATGATGTTGAGCGCTGCAATTGCTGGTTTTACTGGTGGAATTTACAGCTCAGAAACAACTGGATATTTCGTGCCAGCGTTTTATTCCGGAATTGGTTTTGATGGCATCACAATTGCGTTGCTAGGTCGGGCTAATCCAATTGCGCTAATTCCGGGCGCAATTTTTATTGGAGGTATGCGTTCGGCGCAATCAGCAATTCAATTTGAATCTGGTGTTGCCCCAGACATTATTAATCTTTTATTAGCGCTGGTGCTCTTTTTTGCAACGGCACCATTTTTGGCAAAACTTCTAAAATCCAATGCCAAATCAGTAACCACAACTTCGGGTTGGAGCTCCTGATGCGCAAAATTAGAAATTACACGATTGCCGCCGTGCTGCTGGCAGTATGGATCTTTGGCTATGTTCTTGATTCTGGAATTACCAATTCAGTTCTATCTTCTGGCCTGCGATTTGGTATGCCGCTAGCACTGGCAGCGATGGTCGGAATTATGTGTGAACGTTCTGGTGTTATTAATATCGGTATCGAAGGAACAATGTTGTTATCAGGTTTCTTTGGTTTTTATGCTGGTGTTTATACCAAAAATGTTCTGCTTGGTTTTGGTGCTGCAATTTTGGCAGGTATTGCTACGTCCTTCTTGCACGCAATGATGACCATTGTTTGGAAAATGGATCAAATTATCGCCGGAACAATTATTAATATTTTGGCTTCAGGATTGACATCATTTTTATATGTTGCAGGCGTAACTATTCCAAACAATTGGCCGATTTTTGATATTCCACTCCTTTCTAAATTGCCACTTGTGGGCGAATCTTTATTTAGTCAGCAAGGTCCAATTCAATATTTGGGATTGATTTTCATTCCACTTATCTGGGTCATGATGTACAAAACCCGATGGGGACTTCGCACTAGATCTATTGGTGAAAATCCAGGATCGGCAGATACCGCAGGAGTCTCTGTTATTCGAATGCGCATTACAAATGTTGTAATAGGTGGAGCTATCGGTGGCTTAGTTGGTGGCTTTATCTGTTTGGAATTAGTTGGTTCATTTAGCAAAGAATTTACTGCCGGCGCTGGATTCACTGCTTTAGCTTTAATGATTTTCGGTCGCTGGAATCCACTTGGCGCCTTCGCAGCTGCAATTGCCTTCGGACTAGCTCAAGCGCTATCAACTCAATTACAAATTTTTGGGGTTCAAGAAATTCCACAACAATTTATAAACATTTTGCCATACGTATTTACGATTGCGGTTCTGGCATTCTCTGCTGGAAAAGTTCGGCCACCAGCAGCGGCTGGCGCTCCTTATGAAAAGGAGAAGGCATGAGCCTGCTAGAGATAAAAGATTTAACTAAAACTTTTCCTGGTGTGGTCGCAAATGAAAAGATTTCAATTGAAGTAAATAAGGGCGAAATTGTTGCCTTGCTTGGCGAGAATGGCGCTGGAAAATCAACTTTGGTGAAATCAGTTTTTGGCTTAGTTAAGCCAGATAGTGGCACCATAAAAATTAAAGGTGATGTTATTGAATATGGTGACACCGCTGCCGCGATCGCTCATGGCGTTGGCATGGTCCATCAACATTTCCAATTAGTTCAAGTTATGACCGTTACCGAGAACATAATTTTGGGCGACGAACCGCGAAAAGGCGCTTTTGTCAGCATGAAATCTGCTCGCCAAGAAGTTATCGATTTATCAAATAAATATGGTCTAGAAGTAGATCCGGATGCGATTGTTGAAGATTTGCCAGTTGGTCTCCAACAACGAATCGAAATTTTGAAAGCGTTACGTAAAGATATTGATTTACTTATTTTGGATGAACCAACTGCGGTTTTGACGCCACAGGAAATTGATGAATTGTTATCGGTAATCAAGAATTTGGCGGCCAGCGGCGTTGGGGTTTTATTTATTACTCATAAATTGCGCGAAGTTATGGCGATTGCAGATCGAGTCGTTGTTTTGCGTAACGGTAAGTTGGTCGGCACCACTACTCCAAATGAAACCGACGAAGAGGGTTTGGCGCAGATGATGGTGGGTCGAAATGTGGTACTCCGTGTTGAAAAAAAGCCTGCTTTAGTTAAAGAAACGGTACTAGAAATAAAAAATTTGTCGGTGAAAGATGACCGAAATTTGATGGCGGTAAATGATTTCTCAATTGAAGTTCATGCCGGTGAAATTCTTGGCATAGCTGGCGTTGAAGGAAATGGCCAACGTGAATTGGTTGAAGCTGTCTGTGGCATGCGTAATCGTGTAACAGGAAGCGTAAAGATTTTGGGCACCGAATCACCAAATTTAAATCCGCATGATGTCCGTTTAATGGGCTTATCAAATATTCCGGAAGATCGCGAAAAAGATGGCTTAGTTTCAACTTATTCAATTGCCGAGAACATGGTCTTAAATCGATACGACCAACTGCCATTTGCAAATAGAGGCATTCGTAATTTTTCCGAGCGCGATAAATATGCAGAAGCCTTGGTTAAAGAATTTGATGTTCGCACTCCAAGTTTTCATAATTTAGCGAGCTCTTTATCCGGGGGAAATAAGCAGAAAGTTGTCGTTGCCCGCGAACTTTCTCAAGATTCCAAAGTTATTGTGGCATCACAACCTACCCGTGGGGTTGATATTGGTTCGATTGAATTCATTCATAATCAATTGGTAATTGCCCGCGACAATGGAGCTGGCGTTCTCCTGGTTTCGGCTGAATTAGATGAAATCTTGTCGCTGTCAGATCGAATTGCAGTCATGTATGAGGGCAAAGTTGTTGCGATCCTAAATGGCGAAGGCGCAGACCGGCAGCACATCGGGCGTTTGATGGCAGGTTTAAAAGAGTAATGAATATCGATTGGGATGAATTAAAAGCTCAAGCCATCAAAGTTATGGCCAATGCCTATGTTCCATATTCGAAATTTCCCGTCGGCGTTGCGGCTTTGGTAGATGATGGTCGAATTGTGATTGGCTGCAATGTTGAAAATGCCAGCTACGGCATCACGCTTTGTGCTGAATGTGGCGCAGTCTCCGATTTAGTAGCTACCGGTGGCGGACGATTAATTGCAGAAGTTTGCGTTGATAAAGAGCAGAATTTATTACAACCTTGTGGCCGCTGTCGCCAATTGCTTTACGAACATGGTGGCCCAGATTTGTTGATATTGACGCCAGATGGTCCAACTAAATTGGAGAAGTTATTACCTTGGGCATTTGGCCCAGGACACCTCAAATAATTCGCAAATAATTTCCAACTAACACTGGTGGTAGATAGTGGATTTGAACCACTGAAGGCATCAGCCGGCGGATTTACAGTCCGCTCCCATTGGCCACTCGGGCAATCTACCTAGATTATGAAGTTTTGGAATCCGAAGGATACCTT
>JBDKLQ010000108.1:0-4877 GCA_039795555.1 Actinomycetota bacterium | reverse complement strand
ATTTTTTCCGGAGTATTCCGTGGCGCTTCCGAAAGGCGGAAAGCCGCGAATTGAAATTAAAAATGAAGCACCGGATGCAATTTATTTCCCAAGTTGTACTAATTCGCTTTTTGGTCCAACCAATGGTGGCATTGGGACTTCCGATGCCTTTATCCGAATAGTCGATCGAGCAAATTTAAAAATTGGAACACCAGAAGATATAGGCTCTCTTTGCTGTGGCACACCCTGGAAATCAAAGGGGCTAACTTCCGGTTATCAATTTATGCAAACAGAAGTCGCGAATTCATTAAAAGCAGCCACACGAAACGGAAAGATTCCAATCGTTTGTGATGCATCTTCTTGTACTGAAGGCTTGGCAATACTTATCGCGGCAGCGAAGCAAGCGAATCTTGAAGTTCTTGATGCTGCTGAATTTATTTCCGAACGTGCGCTACCAAAATTAACTTTAAATAAACGAATTTCGTCGGTAACGATTCACAAAACTTGTGCCAATGTCCGAAGCGAAACCGATAAAGCGCTCAAAACTATAGCTTCCGCAATTAGTGAAACTGTAATTGAGCCACTGAATTGGAGTTGCTGTGCCTTTGCTGGTGATCGTGGATTGCTCCATCCAGAATTAACAGCAAGCGCAACTAAAAATTATGCGGCTGAAATTTTAAACAATCCGACTGCAGCTTATGTATCTACTAATAAAACTTGCGAAATTGGGATGAGTCGCGCCACTTCTAATAATTATCGAAATATCTTGGAATTACTTGAAGAGGTAACAAGGTAATTAATCTTTTTTAAATTTATCTTTCGTCTTATCAAGAACCTGTTGCCAACGTGTTTTAGTTTTATTTAGCAATATCTCAGCCCAAGCAAATTCAGTTGCCAATAAAGCTAATCCTGCGATTATCAAAGGAATTCCTGGGCCCGGCAAAACTAGGAAAACGATTCCAAGGGCAACAAGCGTTAGCCCTACAACAGCCGATGCAAACCACCGCAATGGATGCGGTAACCGCTTCCAATTTCTACTAATGCTTTCAAACTTCATCTTAATGCCAATGATAACAAGATTTATAAACCGTTAATCATTAAAGCTTTCAGACTTAGATTCGGACTTAGTGTCTGAGCTAGATTTTGAGTCAGTACTCGTCTTACTCTCAGACGTACTTTCAAACTTACTCTCAGAGGTACTGTCAGATTTGGATTGGGTTTCGTCACCTGACTTATTTTCAGTAGTTGCACCCGATTTTTTCTCTGTAGTTGATCCCGAATCAGTTTCTGCATCTGTTTCTGATTTATTTGTAGATTCAGATTCCGAATTATTCTCGGAGTTATCAGATTTTGTCTTTCCCGATTCTTCATCTTTTTCTGTAGGTTGCGAAAGTTTTGTAGTTGGTGGAATAGTTGAAACCGAATCAGAAGTTGGTGATGGATTAGGTTGTACGGTTTCATTAATAGGTTCGTTTGAGTCTCTATTTTCAACAATCGGTTCTTCATTACCGGTCACAACCGAAACTACTTTTTCAACAACATTGCTAAATGAGTTAACGGTGGATTTCGCAAATTCAAATACACCAGTAATGCCACCAGTTAGCGCAGCAGCTCCAACTGCAGCACCAAGCCCTAGTCCAACTGCGATTGCAGCCGAATAAATTGCATGACGGCCGCGGAAATTTTTGAACATTGCGAGTGAAATAACATTTGACTCAGAAGGCCAAATTTTTGGGTGTGAGCCAACTGGAATTGTTGGCACATCAGCAAGATCACGTAGCGCTGCGGCAAGCTCGGCGTTTGGCCCACTCTTGATGTTCTGGAAGTCGGCGATCAGCGCTTCACTATCTTCAATCGTAAACTCTGTACTCATCTGCCACCTCCTCGTTTGTATCCACTTTTAGTTAAAAGATCATTTAATTTTGCAAGCCCACGATGGCTGACGACTCGAACATTGGCCGCTGATAATCCAGTTATCTCGGCAACTTGCTCTACATCCATCCCAACCACAATTCGAAGCATGATGACTTCAGATTGTTCGCGCGGTAAGAGTTTTAACAAATCAGTTACTTCAACCATTGATGAATCATTAGAAACCCAATCAGTTTCTTGAATTTCAACGGTTTGACCAATTCGCTTCTCTCTTCGCGCCACATCCGTTGCAGCGTTTCTTGCGATGGTAAAGATCCAACCTTGAAATGCCGCCGCATCACCGATGAAGCCTTTGATTGCTCCAGCAATTTTTATCCAAACATCGGCACAAATGTCTTCAGCTTCACGTGTGAACATCAATAGATACCGAAGCATCTTTGGATAAAAGTGGCGCCAAAGCAATTCAAATGCAGAGTCGCTCCCGCTGCTCGCATCTTTTATTAAATTGTCTAATTTTTCTTTTTCTGGCTCTCCCGATAAAGCTTTAGCGCCTTTACCTGGATTTGCCATCGGATCAATTCCTTACCTTCTGCCGCAGAACGGGACATTGTTCCTGTTCTGCGGCAGTTAGTAAAGGTATTAGTCGTTGTCGTGCTCTTGGTGATTGTTAGTCACATTATTTGTGAGTGGTGCGCTAGCTGTATTTGTGTTTGTTGCGCTATTTGTATTTGTAATCGGCGCAGTAACGGTATTGGTTGGGCTAGCTGTGTTTGAAATTGATGGAGACACAGTAGTAATGATGCTAGTTGTCGGAGTTTGAGATTTAGTCAAAGTCGCAATCAATTCAATTAACTTCAATAAATCAGCGGCTGATAAACCAGCGGAAGCTCCAAGAGTAGAAATTGGAGAAACTGGAGATGTTGGGGCAGTAGAGGTTGGTGTTGTTGAAGTTGGTGTTGTAGCCGGTATTGTTGCTGGAGATGGATCAGTTGTTTGCGTTGCGCCTTCAACCGCAGCCCCAGCAGTTAATTTTGACGCCGATTTGACGTTGTACTTTTTGAAGTACTTAACTTTTGAGGCAGCATTTTTAACTACCTTTTTCTTTGCGATTTTTGTTGCGACGCCAACTGCAGGCTTGATATCGCTAATTCCGGAAACTCCGGAAACTGATGCATTTGATGCTGGGGCAATTCCAAGTAGTGAGGCGGTAATTCCCAGGGCAACGATTTTCTTTACTTTTTTCATGAGGGGCGTCCTTTCACGCTCGTTTCCCAATAAAACGATTGACGGAGACCTTTTGTTACAAAAAGTTTTAGACTTGCGGGCATGAGCCCAATCCAGCCATTTCCATCTCGTGAATTTGGCGATGTGATCGCCGCAAATCAGGAGCACCAAAAAGGTTACGACCTCCATGGTCTAACTGGCACCGCCAAGAAAGGGCTGGCGATTGTTACCTGCATGGATTCACGAATTAGTCCATTGTCAGTGGTCGGGATGGAAGCCGGCGATGCAAAAATCTTACGCAATGCCGGAGCTCGCGTTACCGAGGACGTCTTGCGTACCCTAGTTTTAGGTACATATTTATTAGGTGTAAATCGAATATTGATTATGCCCCACACCGATTGTCGAATGGCCAACAGCGACGAAGCTGAAATTCATTCTGAAATATTAGATGAATTTGGAGTTGATACCCGATCGTTGGAATTTAGGACTGTTTCGGATCAGGTAGCAGCTTTAAGAGTTGATGTCACCAGAGTTCGTTCATATCCGTTACTTCGAGATGGTGTAATTGTCGCTGGGGCTATTTACGATGTAAAAACTGGCGAACTAAAACAAATCGACTGCTAATAATAAAATGTATTTGAAGCTGGTTTTAGCTTTCGCTAATTTTTCAGGTGCGCTATCGCGAGCTGCCAAAAAAGGCAACGGCGTTATGGTGGCCGGCCGTGTAATTTTAAAATTAGCACCGAAATCGATTGCCCAATTAGCAAAAAATAAGCGAATTGTTTTAATAAGTGGCACCAATGGTAAAACTACAACAACTAGATTAATTGCGGCTGCACTTAGTCAAAAATATTCAGTCGCTACGAATTCAACCGGTGCCAATTTATTTGCTGGAATTGCAGCCGCGCTCGGCGCCAAACCAAATGCCGAAGTCGCTGCGCTGGAAGTAGACGAATTGGTGCTTCCGTGGGCAATAGAAAACTGCCAACCAGAATTGGTAGTTTTGTTAAACCTCGGTCGCGATCAATTGGATCGCTTATCTGAAGTCCGAATTGTCACTAACAAATGGCGGAGCGCACTAAAAAATCAAACTTTGGTATTAGCAAATGCCGATGACCCTTTTGTAACTTTTTCAGCGCAATCAGCTTTAAAACCGATTTGGTTTAGCGCGGGGGAAAATTCGCATTTAGATGCGGCAACTTGTCCAGATTGTGGTTCGTTATTGGATTGGGGAAATAGCGGATATTCCTGTAATTGTGGTTTTTCAAAACCAACACCAGATTGGATTTTGGGTGAAAACATAAGTGCCATCTGTTCGATTCCAGGGAAAGCGGCTGCGCAAAATGCAGCCCAGGCTTTAATTGTGGCAAAAGAATTTGGAGTTCCAGAAGCAGCCGCGAAAGAGGCGATTGCATCAGTAACTAGTGTGGACGGCAGATTTGCAACTAAGAAAATTTCGGATGTTGATTTCAGATTATTGCTATCTAAAAATCCAGCAAGCTGGAAAGAAACACTTTCAACAAGTGCCCTCGGCCCAAAAAATGTCTTATTAATTGTTAATGCCAATACCCAAGATGGCAAGGACACTTCCTGGCTGTGGGATGTTGATTTCACACCATTAAAAGGTAGAAATGTTTTAGTTTCTGGCGATCGTCGAACTGATGTCTCGGCACGCTTAATTGTCGACGGAATTGAACATCAAATCGTTGAAAATGAAAAAGTTGCTTCGGGCTTATTCGGACACGGTGAAGCGGACTTAATTGCGAGCTATACCGCATTTCATCGGTTGGTAAATAAATGAT
>JBDKLQ010000107.1:0-7566 GCA_039795555.1 Actinomycetota bacterium | reverse complement strand
GTCCAGTTATCTGACAATACTTTTGTTCGATAATCGCCACGAGTAATCATTGGTTCAATTGCTAAAACCATTCCTTTAACAATTTCGGGCCCATTTCCGCGCTTTCCAAAATTTAAAACATGCGGCTCCATATGCATCGCAGTTCCAATTCCATGTCCGCCGTATTCCTGCAAAATTCCGTAATTACCTTGGCTCTTTACATATTCTTCAATGGCATGGCCGATATCTGAAATTCTGCCGCCGCAGATTCCGGCGGCAATTCCGCGCCACATTGATTCTTCGCAAACAGCAATTAGTTTCTCATCTTCTGGATCCATTTTGCCAACCCCAATTGAAAATGCCGAATCTCCATGCCAGCCATCTATTTCTGCGCCGCAATCAACGGAAACGATGTCACCTTCATTAATTATTCGATCGCCCGGAATTCCATGAACAATTTCATCATTTATCGAAACGCAGATTGTCGCTGGATAACCGTGATAGCCAAAGAAATTAGAAATACCGCCACCGCGTTTAATGTTTGCCGCTGCCACCGCATCAAGTGCCGAGGTGGTCATACCAGGTTTGATGGCATTTCGAACTTGCGCCAAAGTTTGCGCAACTAATAAACCGGCGCGACGCATGGTTTTCAGCTCATCTAAACTCTTTAGCTCGATTGCCATGATTACCTAAAATTATCTAACTTGCGAAAGGGCAGCGACACAGCGATCAGTGATTTCTTGAACAGATCCAACTGCAGCAACCGTAATTAATAAACCTTCGTTGCGATAGAACGAAATAATCGGTGCCGTCTGTTCTTCATAAACTTCAAGCCGCCTGGAAATAACTTCTGCTTTATCATCTTCACGTTGAATTAATTCGCCGTTGCAGGCATCGCAGATACCTTCGCGTACTGGTTTTTCATAGACAACGTGCCAAACCTTGCCGCAATTACTACAGGTGCGGCGGCCAGATAGGCGCGTGATTACTTCGTCGTTATCTACATTTAGTTCGAGAGCGGCATCTAGTTTTAAATTCAAATTTGAAAGTGCGGTTCGTAAAACTTCAGCTTGCGCCACATTTCGTGGATAACCATCCAATAGAAATCCATTTGCGGCGTCGCTTTGCATTAGGCGATCGCGCACCATGTCGTTTGTTACTGAATCGGGTACCAATTCACCTTTATCCATATATTTTTTTGCTTCAAGTCCGAGTGCAGTTCCGCCTTTTAAATTGCTGCGAAAAATATCGCCAGTTGAAATATGTGGAACATTAAAGTGCGCAGCGAGGAATTGAGCTTGAGTACCTTTACCCGCACCTGGTGGACCAACCAGGACAAATCGCATTAGCGCAAGAACCCCTCATATGAGCGCTGTTGCAATTGGCTTTCAATTTGCTTCGCAGTATCAAGACCAACACCAACCACAATCAGAATTGAAGTTCCACCAAATGGGAAATTCTGAGTTGCACCAAAAAGAATCAGCGCAAATATTGGAATCACTGCAACTAAAGCAAGATAGAGCGATCCTGGTGCGGTAATTCTTGATAACACGTATTGCAAATATTCTGTCGTTGGGCGTCCAGCGCGAATACCTGGAATAAAGCCACCATACTTTTTCATGTTGTCTGCTACTTCTTCTGGATTAAAGGTAATCGCAACGTAGAAATAGGTGAAGAAAATAATCAGCGCTGCATAAGCCGCGATGTAAATCGGATGGTCACCCTTTACGAGATTTCGCGAAATCCAAACCGCCCATGCCGCTTGGCTATTTGTAAAGTTAACAACTAGTGATGGAATATATAAAAGTGATGAAGCGAAGATAACGGGGATCACGCCAGCTTGGTTTACTTTGATTGGAATATAGGTGGTAGTTCCGCCATATTCACGCCGCCCAATCATCCGCTTGGCATATTGAACTGGGATTCGGCGCTGTGCTTGTTCGACGAATACAACTGCCATGATTACCAAAATTCCAACTGCAATCACGAATAAGAATGCAAACCAACCCTTGGTGCGTTGGATGCTCCATAAATTGCTTGGGAATGAAGCTGCGATGGAGGTGAAAATTAGAATTGACATACCGTTTCCGATACCGCGATCAGTAATTAATTCACCTAACCACATGATCACAGCTGTTCCAGCAGTCATTACGAAAATCATGGTGATGATTCGTTGCCATGAAGTATCTGGAATGATTGGAAGTGAGCAACCGGCAATTAATCGACCAGGTGTACGAGCAACAGCAATTAATGCCGTGGTCTGCAATATCGCCAAACCAATTGTTAAGTAACGGGTGTACTGCGTTAATTTCGCTGACCCAGATTGTCCTTCTTGCTTCAACGCTTCAAAACGTGGGATAACCACCGTTAATAATTGAATAATGATTGAGCTGGTGATGTAAGGCATGATTCCAAGCGCAAAAACTGAAAGCTTTAGCAGCGCGCCACCAGAGAATAAATTGATTAATCCAAAGAGCCCACCTGATTGAACCTGAGTTAAACACTCTTGTACGTTTTTATAAGAAACGCCCGGTGTTGGAACTACTGATCCAAATCGGAATAAAGCCATGATCGAAAGAGTAAAGAAAATCTTCTTGCGAAGGTCAGGTGTCTTAAAAGCCTTACCAAATGCTGAAAGCATTTTTCGAAACTCCCTTGATCTTAAGTATTAATTAAAGAACTTTGGTGCTTCCGCCAGCTGCAGAGATTTTCTCCGTTGCTGAAGAAGAGAAGGCATGTGCCGTTACGTTAACTTTCACGCTGATTTCGCCGTTACCCAAAACCTTTACTGGATATGAGTCGCGAACTGCGCCCTTAGCAATCAGGTCGGCAACAGTTACTTCGCCACCCTTTGGGAATAGCTCGTTAATTGTTGAGACATTAACTGCTTGATATTCGACGCGTTCTGGATTCTTGAAACCACGTAACTTAGGCAAACGCATCACAAGTGGAAGTTGTCCACCTTCAAAACCAATGCGAACTGTGTTACGAGCACGAGTTCCTTTACCGCCACGACCTGCAGTCTTTCCCTTAGATGCTTCACCGCGACCCTTGCGAGTCTTAGCTTTCTTTGCACCTGGTGCTGGGCGTAAGTGATGAAGTTTGAGTGTCATTCTTATTCAACCTCCTCAACCTTGATTAAATGGCGAACGGCGTAAACCATGCCACGAATCTCTGGACGATCTTCTTTAACAACGACGTCATTAATGCGCTTTAATCCAAGCGAACGAAGTGTGTCGCGAAGTTCTGGCTTGTTGCCAACCTTCGAACGAATTTGAGTCACCTTTAAACGAGGCATTACGCACCTACTGTTACTTGTGATGCTCGGATGATTGCAGCCGGAGCTACATCTTCAAGCGGACGGTTACGACGAGCAGCAATTGTTGATGGGCTCTCTAATTCTTTAAGCGCCGCAACAGTTGCGTGAACCATGTTAATTGCGTTGTTTGAACCAAGCGACTTGGTTAATACATCGCTAATGCCAGCACAATCAAGTACGGCACGAACTGGGCCACCTGCAATCACACCGGTACCAGGAGCTGCTGGACGAAGTAGAACTACGCCCGCTGCCGCTTCACCTTGTACTGGATGAGGAATAGTTCCTTGAATCCTTGGAACTTTGAAGAAAGATTTCTTTGCTTCTTCAACGGCCTTTGAAATTGCTTGTGGAACTTCTTTGCTCTTTCCATAACCAACTCCAACTAGTCCATTGCCATCTCCGACAACTACTAGCGCAGTAAATGCAAAGCGACGACCACCCTTAACAACTTTTGAAACGCGGTTGATAAATACCACACGCTCTAAGTACGGGCTCTTCTCTTTCTGATTGTCATCACCACGACGTTCACGACGTTCACGACGATCTCCGCGTTTATTTGTATTTTCCTCGCGGTTCTCTGATGGATTAATAGCCATTAGAACTCCAATCCATTCTCTCTGGCAGCATCTGCAAGCGCTGCAACACGTCCGTGATATTTGTTTCCACCGCGATCAAAAACCACAGTTGAAATTCCAGCTTCTTTGCCACGTTTGGCAATTAACGCACCAACTTCGCGAGACTTTGCAGTCTTGTCACCCTTTGATGCGCGCAATGAATCTTCCATTGTTGAAGCTGATGCCAAGGTGCGACCTTGTGTGTCATCAACTAATTGCACAAATAGGTGGCGCGCAGAGCGTGACACCACTAGGCGTGGTCGTGCGGCGGTACCGCTTAACTTTTTGCGTAACCGGAAATGGCGACGTGCACGTGCATTGGTCGCAGATCCTTTACGAACTTTGACAGCGATTGACATTACTTCTTGCCCGCCTTTCCTTGCTTGCGACGTACGCGATCAGTTGTAAGACGTAGACCCTTGCCCTTGTATGGATCGGCTTTACGTAACTTCTTGATCTTTGCAGCGGTTTCGCCAACAAGTTGTTTATCTACACCGGTAATAGTTAATTCAGTCTGTGAAGGTGCTTTGAAGGTAATTCCTTCCGGCGCCTTAAACAGAATTGGATGACTATAGCCAAGTTGGAATTCAAGATCCTTGCCCTTTTCAGCAACGCGATAACCAACACCAACGATGTTGATTTGAAGGGTGTAACCATTAGTTACGCCTTCGATTGCGTTGGCAATCAGAGTGCGGGAAAGACCATGAAGCGAACGGTTGAGGCGCTCGTCATTTGGTCGAGCAACCGACAAAATATTTTCCGCTTTTGTAACTTTAATTGGCTCAGCAATTGCAACTGTTAGCGCACCTTTAGGTCCCTTAACTGCAACGTCTTGACCATTAATTGAAACTTCAACACCGCTTGGAACGGTGATTGGCATGCGACCGATACGTGACATGAAATCACCATACGTAGGCGAGAACTTCTCCGCCTACGCCCTGCTTATTGGCTTGCTTATCAGTTAGCAAACCAGATGATGTTGAGATGATTGCGATTCCAAGTCCGCCTAAAACTTTCGGTAGCGAAGTTGACTTTGCATAAACGCGAAGTCCTGGCTTGCTTACACGACGAAGTCCTGCGATTGATCGCTCGCGGTTTGGACCAAACTTCAAATCCAAAATTAGAGTTTTACCAACGCCATTTGCGTTACTTTCAACACGAGAACCTGCGATGTAGCCTTCACGCTGCAAAATTTCAGCGATCCGAGCTTTTACCGATGAGGACGGCATTGAAACCGAATCATGGTACGCAGAGTTTGCGTTACGCAGACGAGCTAACATGTCTGCGATTGGGTCTGTCATTGTCATTCTTGGCCTCTTGGCCTTTCTCAAATCAGTTTCGAAACGATTTGTTTCGACTTAATTCGTAGTTGTTTACCAGCTAGCTTTTGTAATACCTGGAAGTTCACCGCGGTGCGCCATTTCACGGAAGCACACACGGCAAATACCAAATTTTTGATAGACAGCGTGCGGACGACCGCAACGTTGACAACGGGTGTAACCGCGCACTTTAAATTTAGGCTTGCGGCTCGCTTTTACTTTAAGTGATGTTTTAGCCATTCTTCAGCGCTCCTTATGCCTCTTTAAATGGGAAGCCCAGCGCCTTTAACAACGCATGGCCTTCTTCATTATTAGTTGCGGTTGTAACAATAGTGATATCCATTCCACGTGGACGATCAACTTTGTCTTGTTCGATTTCTGGGAAAACTACCTGTTCGGTTAAACCGAATGTGTAGTTACCTTTTCCATCAAATTGTTTCGGTGATAAGCCACGGAAGTCACGAATACGTGGCAAAGAGATTGAAAGCAAACGATCTGCAAATTCCCACATCCGATCGCCGCGCAAAGTTACGTGAGCACCAATCGGTTGACCTTCACGTAATTTGAACTGCGCAATTGATTTGCGAGAACGGGTTACCTGTGGCTTTTGACCAGTAATGGTTGTTAAATCGCGAATTGCGCCTTCGATTAACTTTGAATCGCGAGCAGCTTCGCCAACACCCATGTTGACCACAATCTTGGTCAGCGTTGGAATCTGCATTACATTCTTGTAACCAAATTGCTTGTTTAACGCTGGAGCAATCTCACTGCGATAGCGAGCTTTCAGACGTACATCAAGTGCGGTTGACATTAGATGTCCTTTCCGGTGCGACGAGAAATTCGCACATTCTTTCCATTGTCATCTTTGCGTGAGCCAATGCGAGTTCCCTTGCCATTGTCTCCGACTAACATGACGTTAGAAATATGTAGCGCTGATTCAACGTGTTGAATTCCGCCAACTTTTACGCCGCGATCGCCCGTCTCTTCTTTGGTATGACGTGAAACGCGATTGACGCCTTCAACCAGAATTCGATCGCTCTTAATATCTAGAACTTTTCCAGTTGTGCCTTTGCTCTTTCCAGCAATAACTAGAACTTCATCACCCTTACGAATGCGAGCCATGGTTACAACACCTCCGGAGCTAAGGAAATAATTTTCATAAAACGCTTGTCGCGAAGTTCGCGCGCAACTGGTCCGAAGATACGAGTTCCGCGAGGTTCGCCATCAGCTTTTAAAATAACTGCAGCATTTTCGTCGAACTTAATATATGAACCATCCGGGCGACGATTTTCTTTTACGGTACGAACAATTACCGCTTTAACAACTTCACCCTTCTTTACTTGTCCGCCAGGAATTGCATCCTTAACAGAGCAAACAATGATGTCTCCGATACCGGCATAACGGCGTGAGGAGCCACCAAGTACACGGATGCACAAAAGCTCGCGAGCTCCTGTGTTGTCCGCGACTCGTAGTCGCGATTCTTGTTGAATCATTCTCTATTCCTCTTTCTTAACCGTTTTGCTTACTTAGCCTTCTCGATAATTTCGACTAACCGCCAGCGTTTTGTTGCTGAAATTGGTTTAGTTTCCATAATCAAGACGCGATCGCCAACACCAGCAGTGTTTGACTCATCGTGAACTTTGAACTTACGTGAGCGGCTCATAACTTTTGAGTAAAGACCGTGTTTAACGCGATCATCTACTTGAACCGAGATGGTTTTATCCATCTTGTCAGAAACAACGATGCCTTCACGAGTCTTACGAAAACCGCGGTTCTCAGTTGTCATGCGGCACCTCCGATTCCTAATTCGCGCTCACGAATAACTGTGTAAATGCGAGCAATCTCTTTGCGAACGGCGCCTAAACGACCGTGGCTTTCGAGTTGACCAGTTGCAGCTTGGAAACGAAGATTGAAAAGTTCTTCCTTCGAATCGCGAAGCTTCTGGGTTAACTCATCAGTTGATAACTGGCGTAATTCTTCTGCTGTTGTAATAGCCATTCTTACGCCTCCTCTCGACGAACTACTCGACACTTCATTGGTAATTTATGAATCGCAAGTCGCATTGCTTCTTGTGCAATATCTTCGGTAACACCGGAGATTTCAAACATAACGCGACCTGGTTTCACGTTTGCGACCCACCATTCAGGTGAACCTTTACCAGAACCCATGCGAGTTTCCGCTGGCTTCTTAGTAAGTGGGCGATCTGGATAAATATTGATCCAAACTTTGCCACCGCGCTTTACATAACGAGTCATCGCAATACGTGCCGCTTCAATTTGGCGGTTTGTTACATACGCTGGCTCAAGCGCTTGAATTCCGTAATCTCCGAATGCAA
>JBDKLQ010000106.1:0-2989 GCA_039795555.1 Actinomycetota bacterium | reverse complement strand
GGAACTGGAAAACTCATTGTTGGAGCGTGGAACCCGAAGTCCATCAGACGTTTGGCAACGTCGTCGACTGTCACACCTGTTTCTTTTGTAATTGTTCGCAAATCCAAGATACATTCGTGAGCAACTAGCGAATTCTTTCCGGTATATAGAATTGGAAAATCATCTTTCAACTCGTTCGCGATGTAATTAGCCGACAAAATCGCCATTGAAGTGGCCTTTGTAAGCCCATCGCCACCCATCATCGCGATATAGGACCAGGAAATAGGCAAAATACTTGCCGAACCATAAGGCGCTGCAGATATTGGTCCAGGTCCGGTTTCTGGCCCGCAATCTGGATCTAACGGATGGTTAGGTAGATACGGCGCTAAATGAGATTTCGAAATTACCGGACCAACACCAGGGCCACCGCCGCCATGTGGGATACAAAAAGTTTTATGCAAATTCAGATGCGAAACATCGGCACCAAATTTACCTGGTTTGGCTAAGCCAACTAAAGCATTTAAATTTGCGCCATCAACATAAACTTGTCCGCCTGCCGCATGTACAAGTTCGCAAATTTGTGAAATTGCTTCTTCGAAAACACCGTGAGTTGAAGGATAAGTAATCATAAGCGCCGCTAATTCGCTAGCGTATTGATCAATTTTTGATTTCAGATCAGTTAACGAAACATTGCCTTGATCATCACATTCAACTACCACCACTTTCATGCCGGCCATAACTGCACTAGCTGCATTAGTGCCATGTGCACTTGATGGAATCAAACAAATTCTGCGATCTTTTCCGTTGTTCGAATCGAGATATTTGCGAATTGCCAATAAACCAGCAAATTCACCCTGCGAACCTGCGTTAGGTTGAAGTGAGACTGCGTCATAGCCAGTGATATCGGTTAAAAATTGCGATAATTCAGAAATCAATTTTCTTGTACCTGCTGAATCATTTTTTGGCGAGAACGGATGAAGATTTGCGAATTCAGACCAAGTCACCGCTTCCATTTCGGTTGTCGCATTTAGTTTCATGGTGCAAGAACCGAGCGGAATCATGGTTCGATCCAGCGCTAAATCGCGATCTGCCAACGTGCGCAAATATCGCAACATTGCGGTTTCGTTATGTAATGAATTAAAAATCGGATGAGTTAGAAACTCTGATGTGCGAATTAACGTATTAGGTATTCCAGAGACGCTCTCCCCTATCTGGACTCCTAAAATTTCAGCCAAATCTGATTCAAGATCGGCATCGGTAGTTTCATCAAAAGAGACGCCGATTTGATCAGTGCCAATTTCCCGTAAGTTGATGTTTTTAGCCCGAGCTTTGGCAATTAAATCAGGATTGGCCTTAATGGTAATTGTGTCGAAAAATGTCTTTTCAACGCCAAGAGCTTTGGCAAATCTGCCGGTACGTCGGTGAATTTCTTCTGCGATTTTTTTTAAACCAGCTGGTCCATGCCACATCGAATAAAAAGCGCTCATTACTGCCAGCAGAACCTGAGCTGTACAGATATTGCTAGTTGCCTTGTCACGGCGGATATGTTGTTCCCGAGTTTGTAGCGCCAATCTAAATGCGGGTTCACCGTGTGAATCGATGCTTTGACCAACTAATCTTCCCGGTAAAGATCGCTCCAAACCTTTTCGCACCGCCATAAACCCAGCGTGTGGACCACCGAATCCCATTGGCACGCCAAAGCGTTGCGCCGAACCGATTGCGACATCGGCGCCCCATTCTCCTGGTGCCTTTATTAAAGTTAACGCCAATAAATCACACGCTGCAATAACAATCGCTTTACGAGATTTCGCGGTTGCAGTTAGAGATGAAAAATCAAAAATCTCCCCATAAGTATTTGGATACTGAACCAAAACACCGAAATAATTTTCTGTAATTTCATCAAAACTATTTGGGTTAAATGTTTTGATTTCGATACCTATCGGTTTAGCTCGAGTTTGAATGACAGCCAACGTTTGTGGATGCACGTTCTCGTCAACTAGGAACACGCCCACGTTATCTGACGAACGTTGCGCTAAAGTCATTGCTTCTGCGGCCGCGGTCGCTTCATCTAACATCGAAGCATTTGCGATATCTAACGCAGTTAAATCGGCAATCATAGTTTGAAACGCAAATAGAGCCTCTAAGCGACCTTGGGATATTTCAGGTTGATAAGGTGTGTAAGCCGTATACCAAGCTGGATTTTCTAATACGTTTCGAAGCACAACAGGTGGCGTGATTGTTCCGTAATAGCCCATACCAATTAGATTTCGGGCAACATTGTTCTGGTTGGCGAAATCATGAAGTTTTGAAATCGCTTCAGTTTCAGAGATTGCGGGTGGGAGCTTGTTAGATAATTTCTCGGAAAGTTTTATAGATTCGGGAAGAACCGCATTAATAAATTCATCTAAGTTTTTGAAACCTAAAGAATCCAACATAATCTGAGTTTGCGCGCCATTTGGTCCTATGTGACGCGATACGAAAGACACTGGAAACTCCCCTCTTAATTAAATTGGAATGAGGGGAAGTTTATTGAAATCTAGGCTAAACGTTGGTTTCTGCGAAGTGCCAGTTCATCATTAGAAAAGCCGCCGACTAATTGACCATCAACTTCACCTTGAAGGTTTGCCAATGATCCTTCAACTTCGGTAGCAACCTTTCCAACTGCAATTCCAAAAACTCCTTGGCCACCTTGCAAAAGATCGATGATTTCATCCGGCGAAGAACATTCATAAATTGATGCGCCATCGCTCATCAATGTCATTCGCTCTAAATCTGTAATGCCTCTGGAACGTAAATGTTCCACTGCCGTACGAATATTTTGTAAGGATACGCCCGCATCCAATAGTCTCTTTACAATTTTCAAAACTAAAATATCTCTAAAACCGTAAAGCCTGGCGCTTCCTGATCCGGAAGCAGTTCTAATTGTTGGTTCAACTAAACCAGTACGCGCCCAGTAATCTAATTGGCGATAGGTAATACCAGCTGCTGAACAAGCTGTAGCACCGCGATA
>JBDKLQ010000105.1:0-3756 GCA_039795555.1 Actinomycetota bacterium | reverse complement strand
TTAGATGAGAAAGAGCAAGAAGAGTTAGCACAAGCATGGGGCAAAGGCGCAACTGGTCGAGGTATTGCATCGGGAGGTGCGAAAGCTTTGAAAGAGTTGGAGAAAGAACAGAAATCAAGATCAACCCGAATTGTCCGAGACACTTTAGATAATGCGTTATTGGATTTAGCTACCTTTTATCGCGATGCCTTGTTTGTGTTAGAAGGGCAAGAGCTAATCAATCAAGATTTAGAGAGTGAAATAAAAAAGTATGCACAAAATACTGCGCCAGAAAAAACCGTGAAGAAGCTGGGATTTATTTTGAGCGCTCGCGATGATTTGAGTAGAAATTCAGCGCCATTGTTAACAATGGAAGCTTTGATGTGCCAGTTGGCTTCATGAAATTTCGAAAGATAATAGTTTTTGTAGCGCTATTTGGTTTGGTCGCTGGTATCGGCGGTCCGTACTTAATTCGCAGTTACAACCCATGGTGGTCCAGTAGCGCTAAGCAATATAAAGACTTGGCTGGGTACTACAACCAGAAATTAAATTGGCGCAGCTGTTTTGGTGAATTTGAATGCGCCAATTTGAGCGTGCCGCTGGATTATTCAAATTTGCGAAAACCGGCAATCCACATTGCAGTAATTAAATTGCCGGCCAAAAATAAGCAAGGTTCGTTGGTGGTAAATCCTGGTGGCCCAGGCGCATCTGGAGTGGATTATGCCTATGGCAAAACGGACGTGGTTGGCCGTGAAGTTTTAAATAACTTTGATTTAGTTGGCTTTGATCCGCGCGGGGTAGCAAGGTCAGCACCCATTGATTGTTTAACGGATAAAGAGACCGATGCTTACTACGCGTCGATTATTGAAACTGAAAAAAGTGCCAAAGCATTTGCTGAAAAGTGTCTGGCAAAAAATCCAAATTTGAAGTTTATGTCGACTGAAAATGTGGCTCGGGATCTGGATGTATTGCGTAGTGCTTTGGGTGAAAAGAAATTGAATTTCCTTGGTAGTTCTTACGGCACATATATCGGCACCTTGTATTTGGATCTATTTCCAAAGAGCGCTGGGCGATTTGTATTAGATGGAGCAATTGATCCGAGCGTAAGTGGCGAAGCGCAAATTGTGGATCAAGCTAAAGGTTTTGATGCCTTGGTCACTGGTTATGAAAAATATTCAGGTTCTTCGTTAATAAATTATTTTAATAATTTTAAAAATGTAAAAGGAAAAGACGGCCGGATACTTACCGAAAGCTTGGCGCTATACGCGGTAGCTGCGGCGATGTATGAACCAAATAAAGGATTTCCGAAATTAAAAGCAGCTTTTGCAGATTATGAAAAAGGAAATCCAGGGAAATTATTTGAATTAGCTGATGCATACACCGGGCGGAAAAGTGATGGCAGTTATTATTCGAATGAAGCCGAGAGCTTGGATGTAATTACTTGTTTGGATTGGCCAAATAACGGCAAAGTAATTGATACCGGAGGTAGCTTCTTTGGGCGTTATTTAAAGTCAAGTAATTTGGTTTGTAATTATTTGCCAAAGGCAAAAAAAGTTAATTTGAATTTTGAAAAAAGTGATGTATTGATTGTTAATCCAACCAAAGATCCAGCTACGCCTTATAAATGGGCGGTTGGATTAAACAAATTAATACCGGGTTCTAAATTAATTTCTTTAAAGGGTAGTGGCCATACCGGGCATAACCGGGGTTCAAAATGTGTCGATGAGGCCGTTAATAATTTCTTGATAAATGGTCAAATCCCGCAAGAAAATCTGGTTTGTACTCTGTAATTGGTTGGTAAAAAGCACCCCTTTGGTGGTGGCAAAATTCAGCCATGCGTTTAGACCATGTTTCATACGTGACTTCACACGATCAAATTGCCGACACCGTGCAACGGTTGGGTTCGGCAGTAGGCACTGCATTTATTGATGGCGGTGTGCACCCAAGATTTGGTACTCGAAATTTCACATTGCCATTACAAAATGGTCATTACATCGAAGTTGTTTGTCCATTGGATCATCCAGCATCGGATTCTTCACCATTTGGCAAAGCGGTAACAGCCAGGTCAAATGAAGGTGGCGGTTGGTTGACTTGGGTAGTTTCAGTTGATGATGTTTCAAAACTTGAATCACGTTTGGGTCGTAGCGCAGTAGACGGCCAACGGAAAAAACCAGATGGATCTGAATTAAGTTGGAAACAAATTGGTGTTTTAGGCACTTTAGAAGATCGCCAATTGCCATTCTTTATTGAATGGAAATCAACCGATCATCCGTCAAGTGATGGCAAGCCATCAGCGAAAATTGTAAAAATTGAATTCGCTGGAAATGAAAAAACTTTGCAGGAATGGTTAGGCGTTGATCTAAAGGAGGCAGTTGGATCTGGCATTGAAATCGAGTGGGTATCTGAACCAGATGGCGAAACTGGAATCATTGCAGTTCATGTTGAAACGCCTAACGGCACTATTCGACTAGATTAAACATGAAACGAATTTTAGTTACTGGTGGCGCTGGATTTATCGGCTCTAATTTAGTTAGTAAATTACACAACAAACATGAAATTATTGTTTTAGATAATTTTTCAACAGGTTTAGAATCAAATTTAAAACAACTAAATATTGAAATTCTTAATAATTCAATATTGAATACTAATGAATTAAACAAAATTTTTGATGAAAAAATTGATGTGGTTGTTCATCTTGCAGCTCTAGGTTCAGTACCTAGATCAATTATAGATCCCCGCTCCACGTTTGAAAATAATGTGATTGGAACTTTCGAGTTACTTGAAAGAGCACGAATTAACGGCTCACATTTCATTTTTGCCTCGTCGTCATCGGTGTATGGAAGTAATATGGAAAGTCCAAAAATCGAGAAAACTTGGCTTTCACCTATATCTCCTTATGGGGCGAGCAAACTTAGCGGGGAAGCATTAGTTGCATCCTATGCAGCAGCGTTAGACCTAAAAGTTTCATCATTCCGCTTTTTCAATGTGTTTGGCCCGAAGCAAAGGCCCGATCATTTATACGCAGCCGTAATTCCAAAGTGGATTTATGCGGCTTTGAACAATCAGGTGCTTGAAGTGTTTGGCGATGGAGAACAAACTCGCGATTTTACTTTTGTTGATGATTTAATTAACTGTATAGAATATACGATTGATAACGAGACTACTTTTGATGGAACATTAAATCTTGCATACGGAACGAGAATATCCTTAAATGAAATACTCCTATTCCTAGGAAGTCAATTTCCAAACCTGAAATATAAATACTCTCCAAGCAGAAAAGGCGACATAAAAGATTCAACTAGCAACCCAGATAATTTTAAAAAAATATTCGAAACAATCCCTCACACGGACTTTGAAAAAGCAATGAAAATAACAATCAACTGGCTAAAATCATCGATATGAGTCTTGGTCGCATTGCAGTTGTTGGGCAAGGGTATGTTGGTTTACCTTTATCAATATGCGCTGCTGAGGCAGGGTGGAATGTGGTCGGTATTGATGTTAACTCCGAAATAGTTCAATCTTTAGGTCATGGAATTAGTCATATTGAAGATGTTGATTCAACAAGGATAAAAGTTTTACTTGATTCTTTTTATGAGGTAACTACAGATTTTTCAATGATTAAGAATTGTAAGGTTGTCATTATTTGCGTCCCAACGCCTCTTGACAAAAATAATAAACCTGATTTGCATTATTTAACTATAGCCGCAAACTTAGTTGCCGATAATATTGAAGATAACACCTTAATTATAAGTGAATCTACCTCTTTTCCGGGAACTC
>JBDKLQ010000104.1:0-3996 GCA_039795555.1 Actinomycetota bacterium | reverse complement strand
ACTTTCTGCACCATGCGGATACCTGAAAGATTTCCGGCAATCGAAACTTGCTTACCGTTGCTAAGCGCCGCCTTTAAAGTAATTACATTTCGGTGGTCTGGTGAAGCAGCTTCTTTAGTTACCGTTGCAACCATTCCCTTTTCTTGCGCAATATTTGGTGCATTTACATAAGTAACATCTTCGCTAACTACATCTGCAAGTACGCCAACTAGCGCGCTGGTAGCCAAAACGGAGCAATCAAATTCAGCAATTTCACCACGAATTTCGACTTCTACTGAAACTGGAACTTCGTCTGCTAAGCAGAAGAGAATTTTTCCAAGATTTTCAACTAATGGAAGCGCCGGGCGAAGTTCTTCAGCAATGGCGCCACCTTTAACGTTAACTGCATCCGGTACTAATTCGCCAGCAAGTGCCTTTCGAACCGAAACGGCAACCGCAATTCCGGCGCGCTCTTGTGCTTCGTCAGTTGAGGCGCCTAAATGTGGCGTGGCAACGACTTGATCGAGCGCAAAAAGTGGCGAATCAGTGCATGGTTCCGTTGCAAACACATCTAGTCCAGCACCTGCAACTTTGCCAGCTTTGATTGCATCATAAAGCGCAGCTTCGTCAAGAACGCCACCGCGCGCTGCATTAATAATGCGAACAGTTGGTTTTACTTTCGCGAGCGCATCAGCACCAATTAAATTTGCGGTCTCTTTTGTTTTTGGCAAATGAATTGTTATGAAATCTGAAATTTTTAGTAATTCATCGAGCTCTACTAACCGAACGCCTAGTTGCGCCGCTTTAGCCGGTTGTAAATATGGATCATATGCAATAACTTCCATTCCGAAAGCCTGCATCCGATGAGCAACTAATTGACCAATTCGACCAAAACCAACTACGCCAAGTGTTTTTTCAAATAGCTCTGCACCAGTAAATTTTGAGCGCGCCCACTTACCACCTTTTAGCGCCGCATGAGCTGGTGAAATGTGGCGAGCGCTGGCGAGTAATAATGAGATCGCAAGTTCTGCGGCCGATACAATGTTTGAAGTTGGCGCGTTTACCACCATGACCCCAGCGGCTGTTGCTGCTGGAATATCAACATTGTCTAAACCAACACCGGCGCGAGCAATAACTCGTAGTCCTTTTGCAACAGAAATCGCTTCGCTATCCATTTTGGTTGCCGAGCGAATTAGCACCGCATCGACACCTGCTGCTAGCGCACCAAGAAGTTCAGTGCGATTTGCACCATCGCAATTGCGAATTTCAAAGTCAGGTCCGAGCGCTTCGAGCGTCGCCGGACTTAACTCTTCAGCAATTAATACAACAGGTTTAGCCACGCGCTGCCGTACCTTCTTGGTAGTCATCTTTATTTGAAGATTTAATCCAGCTAAACATCTTGCGAAGTTCCCGGCCGGTCTTTTCAATTGGATGTTGTTCGCCCTTTGCGCGTAGCGCTTTAAATTCTGGGGCACCCTTATCTTGATCTTCAATAAAGCGTTTTGCGAAAGCGCCGCTCTTAACGTCTGCTAGAACTGCCTTCATATTCTCTTTTACGTGTGGATCAATTACCCGTGGACCAGAGATGTAATCACCGTATTCGGCAGTATCAGAAACGGACCAACGTTGTTTCGCGATGCCACCTTCGTACATCAAATCAACAATTAACTTTAATTCGTGTAGACATTCGAAGTATGCAACTTCTGGTTGGTAACCTGCTTCAATCAACGTTTCAAAACCATATTGAACAAGTTGAGAAGCGCCCCCACATAGCACGGCTTGCTCGCCAAATAAATCGGTTTCAGTTTCTTCAGTGAAGGTAGTCAAAATTCCGCCAGCACGTAAACCACCAATTGCCTTTGCATATGAAAGAGTCAAAGGCCAAGCATTTCCGGTTGCATCTTGCTCTACTGCAACAATTACTGGAACGCCTCGACCAGCAGAGTATTCGCGTCGAACTAAATGTCCTGGGCCCTTAGGCGCCACCATACAAACATCAACATTTGCTGGTGGCTTAATGTAACCAAATCGGATATTGAAACCATGGCCAAAGAAGAGCGCATCGCCATCTTTTAGATTTGGCAAAATTGATTCGTTGTAAATATGGCGTTGAACATGATCTGGCGCCAAAATCATAATTACCGTCGCTTCTTTAACTGCATCAGCAACTGAGGTAACGCGCAAACCTTCAGCTTCAGCTTTTTCGCGCGACTTGGATCCATCTTTTAAACCAACTCGAACATCGACTCCACTATCGCGAAGACTTAGTGCATGAGCATGACCTTGGGAACCATAACCAATGATCGCAACTTTGCGTCCTTGAATTATGGATAGATCTGCATCTTGATCGTGGTACATCGTTGCCATTTGGTTTCTCCTGTTTGTTTTCGGTAATTAATTTTGGTAATCGGCCTGGGTGTCTGTCGAAACTGATTGGATTTCCAGCGTCCGCTCTGAAAGTGCCGTCGCGCCGCGTTCAAGGGCAACCAATCCTGATTGGACTAGTTCCTTAATTCCAATTTTCTTTAGCGAACCAAGAAGTTCTGCAAGTTTTTCGGGGCTTCCAGTGGCTTCGATGGTTATTGAATCATCACTTTCATCGACAACTTTGGCATTAAATTTTCCAGCTAAAGATTTAGCCTCGGCTGAGTTTTTAACTTTGACCATAAGTAATTCGGCTGAAGTTGAAGTTGCTGGCTTCATTTCCGCAATATGAATTACGTTGATTAATTTATCTAGCTGGCGAATAACTTGTTCCAAAACGTGGCCTTCAACATTTACCACGATAGTCATTCTCGAAATTTCTGGATTTTCAGTTGGGCCCACCGCTAAAGAATCGATGTTGAAAGCGCGGCGTGAAAAAAGTCCAGCTACGCGAGCCAAAACACCTGGGCTGTTATCTACTAAAACTGCGAGGGTATGAAGCGCCATTTTTATAACTCCTGCGAATCCCAGTCAGGCGCAGTAGCGCGAGCAACCATGATGTCATCGTTAGAAGTACCAGCTGCAACCATCGGCCACACCATGGCGTCGCGATGCACTCTGAAATCAACCACAACTGGTTGATCATTAATTGCCATTGCTTTTTCAATTGTCTTATCGACATCCGCTGGATCTTCGCAGCGCAAACCAACGGCGCCCATTGCATCAGCTAACTTCACGAAATCTGGAACCAATTTAGATTTCAAATCAGTATTTGAATACCGGCCTTCATAGAACAAGGTCTGCCATTGGCGCACCATTCCGAGTGATTCGTTATTAATTACGGCAACTTTGATCGGAATGTTATTAAGCGCGCAGGTAACCAATTCTTGATTTGTCATTTGGAAACACCCATCGCCATCAATTGCCCAAACCGTGGTGTCCGGCATTCCGACTTTTGCACCCATCGCGGCTGGAACGGCATAACCCATAGTTCCGGCGCCGCCAGAATTTAGCCATGTTCGCGGTTTTTCATAATGAATAAATTGCGAAGCCCACATTTGATGTTGACCAACGCCTGCAACATAAATCGAATCAGGGCCTGAAATTTTTCCAATTCGCTCAATCACATATTGCGGCGATAGCGAACCATCGGTCGGTAAGTCATAACCAACTGGATATGTGGCCCGTAATTTATCTAGCGCACTCCACCAACCCGAAAGGTCAGCCAATTGCTTCTTTCTTAATGCCGGAATTAGAGCTTTGATCGTTTCCTTTAAATCACCATTAATTGCCACATCAACATAACGATTTTTGCCTAATTCGGCTGGATCGATATCGACGTGAATAATTTTTGCATTTGGTGCAAACGATGAGAGTTTTCCAGTTACGCGGTCATCAAAGCGAGCGCCTAATGTAATTAGCAGATCTGCCTTTTGCAGCGCAGTAACCGCAGCAACTGAACCATGCATACCTGGCATACCTAAATGTTGGCGATGCGAATCTGGAAATGTACCGAGCGCCATCAAAGTAGTGACTACCGGTGCGCCAACCAATTCCGCTAATTCACGTAACTCTTTGGCTGAATTTGATTTG
>JBDKLQ010000103.1:0-9100 GCA_039795555.1 Actinomycetota bacterium | reverse complement strand
ACTTCTGGTGTCGCAAGATTAAATACATCACCTGGGCGGATATCGCGCGATTTAGAATAAGCCAATTGCCATTTCACTTGAAATGCACGTTCTAAATTATCGCCATTCTTCTTCTCTTCGGCATTTAAACTTGTAGTTGGAATTTCATACCAAGAATATGGAACTGTGAAGTAGACGCCTTCTGATTTAGATGCGCCATATTTTTGTGAAGGTGTTCCGCAACCAGTCAGCGCGATTGCTAAAGTTAAGAAAATTAAGGGAAGTCTTTTCATTATTTTTTCTCTATGACTGCATCTATGCCAGTCTCTTTACGCTGCGCAGGAGTAATCGGTGTTGGCGCACCCGTGAGCGGATCTCCTCCCGAGGCAGTCTTCGGAAATGCAATAACTTCACGAATTGAATCTGAACCACTTAATAATGCAGCTAAGCGATCCAAACCTAGAGCAATTCCGCCATGTGGTGGCGGTCCATATTGGAAAGCCTCCAACAAGAAACCAAATTTACTTGAAGCTTCAGCTTCAGTTAATCCAATAACTTTAAATACCTCTCGTTGAATCTTTTGATCGTGGATTCGTATTGAACCGCCACCAAGTTCAGTTCCGTTTAAAACTATGTCATATGCATAGGCAAGCGCAGAAGCAGGATCGGTAACAAAAGTTTTTGCAAATTCCGGTTTTGGACCAGTAAATGGATGATGAACCGCAGTCCAGCCACCATCATCGGTTGGTTCAAACATCGGAGCATCGACAACCCAAAGAAATTCCCATTGATTTTCGTCAATTAGATTGCAACGTTTTCCGATATCTAACCGAACCGCACCTAACAAGGCTTGCGAATCTCGTTTGTTACCGGCGGCGAAAAATATGGCATCACCAGGTTTGGCGTTAGCTCTTGCTGCTACTCCAGCAATTTCAATTTCCGATAAGTTTTTTGCAACTGGCCCGGCTAAAGTTCCATCTTCTTGAACCAAGATGTAAGCCAAACCTTTGGCGCCACGCGCTTTTGCCCAATCTTGCCAAGCATCCAATTCGCGACGTGGCGAAGCGGCGCCGCCTGGCATAACTACTGCGCCGATATATTCTGCTTGGAAAACTCGAAAATTTGTTTTGCTAAAGAATTCAGTCATTTCAACTAACTTGCAATCGAAACGGCGATCTGGTTTATCTGAACCATATTGGTCCATAGCATCTCTATAAGTCATCCGCTCGATTGGTGTTTTAATCGAATAATTTTTAACGGTTTTCCAAATTTCAGCTAAGAGTTTCTCAGTTAGCGCCAAGATATCTTCTTGGTCGATAAAAGACATCTCGATATCAAGTTGGGTAAATTCAGGTTGCCGATCAGCCCGAAAATCTTCGTCTCGGAAACAACGCGCAATTTGATAGTAACGTTCCATGCCCGCAACCATTAAAAGTTGCTTAAATAATTGTGGTGACTGAGGAAGGGCGTACCAACTGCCAGGTTGAAGTCTAACTGGCACTAAAAAATCACGAGCACCTTCTGGTGTCGAGCGAGTTAAATATGGAGTTTCAATTTCGTGAAATTGCTCAGCTTCCATCACCCGGCGAATCGTTGAAGTAACTTTCGAACGCAATCTTAAATTTGCAGCTGGACCTTCGCGGCGCAAATCTAAATACCGATAACGAAGTCGAACTTCTTCGTTAACTTCTACATCTTCACCACTATCTACCGGAAACGGCAATGGCGCGGCTTCACTCAGAATTTCAACTTCCTTAGCAATGATTTCAATTTCGCCAGTTGGGATACTGCTATTTTCATTTCCGCTTGGCCGTTTGGAAACTTCGCCAATTATCTTTAGGCAATATTCGGCGCGTAATGATCCTGCGATTTTTTCATCATTAATAACTACTTGGGACCAACCGGTGCCATCACGTAAATCGATAAAGGCGACGCCGCCATGATCTCGTCTGCGCGCCACCCAGCCGGCAAGAGTTACCGTCTTGCCAACGTGTTCGGCTCTGATAGCGCCGGCGCCATGTGTACGCAACATTTAAATCCTTAGAATCCTAAAATATTAGTTGAAGAACTTTGCGAGGTCGGCAATTCTAACGCGTTCGACCTTTCCTGTGGCCATCGCTTTAATTTCAACATCACCTGATTCCATTTCCGCCTCGCCCAGCACGATTACATAGCGAGCACCTGATTTATCAGCTGCTTTCATCGCACCCTTGAGAGCGCGGTCACCAAATGCAATCTCAACTTTTACATTTTCATTGCGTAACTCGTTTGCGATTTTCAAAGCTGAACCATCCGTACCAAGTGGGATTAGGAATAGGTCCGGCGCCGATAAATCAGATTTCAAAATTCCTTCAGCTTCCGCAGCTAGTAAAACTCGATCGATACCTAGACCGTAACCAATTCCAGATAAATCTTGGCCACCCAATTCATTCATCAACCGGTCATATCGACCACCCCCGCCAATGGCGGATTGCGCACCTAAATCATTGTGAGCGAATTCGAACGTTGTTCCGGTGTAGTAATCGAACCCGCGAACTAATCGCGGTGCTAATTCATATTTAATTCCCAAGCCATCCAAATATTCACAAACTTTAGCAAAATGAGCTTTTGATTCAGGGCTCAAATAATCGATTAGTAATGGTGCTTTGGCCATCATGGCAATGACTTCTTCTCGTTTATCATCGAAAATTCGCAATGGATTTATTTCCGCACGAGATGCAGTTGCTTCATCTAATTTCTGTCCCTTTAAAAATTTAACAAGATCTAACTTATGAGCTGCCCGTGATTGGGCGTCACCAAGCGAGGTAATCATTAATTTATACTTCTTAAGACCGACTCGTTTAAAACCAGCATCAGCGATTGCGATAACTTCGGCATCAATCAATGGATCATCAAGGCCAATTGCTTCAATTCCTACTTGGTAAAATTGACGATACCTTCCTTTTTGTGGACGCTCGGCTCTAAAAAACGAACCGGCGTACCAAACCTTCACTGGAAGTTGGCCACGGTCTAATCCGTGTTCAATTACTGCGCGCATAACTCCGGCAGTTCCTTCGGGGCGCAAAGTTATTGAACGACCACCTCGATCTTCAAAGGTGTACATCTCCTTGGTAACTATGTCAGTAGATTCGCCAACTCCCCGATTAAAAAGTTCGGTATCTTCAAAAGCTGGAAGCTCCAACAATTCATAACCTGCCAATTTCGCTGGAGCAATCAAACATTCGCGAACATATTCAAAACCTGCTGAACGAGGTGGGAAGTATTCGCTAACGCCTTTTGGCGCCTGGAACTGCTTCCCCATTTAGTGTCCCCCAGCAATTATTTGTTTTAGGAACGAATTGTATTTTCTTTCATCGCCAATCGTTGTTTCTGGCCCGTGTCCTGGCAGAACTCTCAAAGAATCTGCCAAAGGTAGAACCTTTTTTAGCAGTGAATCTGTCATATCAGTGGTGGAGCCGGTTGGTAAATCGGTTCTACCGATAGACCCTTTAAATAGCACATCGCCTGAGATCAATATTTCGTCATCAACTTTAAACATAATTGAACCTCGAGTATGTCCAGGTGCATGTATCACTTCAAATTTCATGCCAACGAGATCAAGGATTTCGCCACTCTTAACTTCTCGAATTTCCTTGCTTTCAGAAAATTTCTCGGTTATAAAATTTGCGGTGAATTCAGCGCCGTGTAATTTTTCTGGTGCGGCCAGAAATGGGCGATCTTCCGGATGGATCAAAGTTGGTATCTCATATCCATCACAGATAGGTTTTATCGAATAGGTATGGTCCAAATGGCCATGGGTTGCAAGAACTGCGACCGGTTTTAGATTGTTATTTTCGACGATGGAACTGACTTCAAAGCTAACATCGGGCATCCCGGGATCAATGATGACGCATTCACTTCCTTTATTGGTCGCCAATATCCAACAATTGGTCGCAAACATTTGAGCGGGAAATGAGGCGATAAACAAGTGGAATTACCCCCGACTTTTCTAGATATATGAAGTAAGGGTACCTTTGCCGCCTTAAGCACTTTATAACGGAAAGCTCTCGAGCCTACGCGCAACTAGAAGGAGATTTAAATGAGCGAAAATCCAAGTGAGGTCGCAAGCCACGTCGCACCATCAACTGCAACGGCGTTGATCGGAAATCATTCTAAGTTTGGACGAGTTGCAGATGACGGAACTGTTTACGTTAAAACTCCAACTGGTGAGCGAGCAGTTGGTTCTTATCCAGGTAAATCAGCAGATGAAGCATTGGCTTATTTTGTTAGAAAATTTGAAGCAGTTGCCTCTGAAGTTGCTCTGTTAGGTGATCGAATTCGTACCGGCGCAATGGTTCCATCTGACGCACATGATGCTGTTAACAAATTGCGCGACCAAATACACCATATAAATGCCGTCGGTGATTTACAGGCATTGGTGGCTTCTGTTGATCAATTACCTGCGCTAATTGAAAACTATCGCGCTGACTATGAAGCAAAGAAAGCTGCCGCAAAGGCTGAGAAGGAAGCCAAGCGTGCTGAAGCGCTTACATTAAAAGAACGCATTGTTTCAGAAGCAGAGAGTTTGACTCACTCTGAGGAATGGAAGAAAGCAAGCGAAAAATTTAAATCACTGCTTGATGAGTGGAAGAAAGCGCCGCGGTTAGATAAGAAAACAGACGCCGACCTATGGAAAAGATTTTCATCATCTCGAAACAAATTTGATAAGCGTCGACGCACTCATTTTGCCAAACTTGCCGAAGTTCAAAAGGGAATCTCCTCAGTTAAACAAGAGATTGTTGATGCAGCCGAAAAACTAGCTGATTCAACTGATTGGGCAAATACTGCTAAAAAATACAAAGCTTTGATGGATCAATGGAAATCAGCTGGACGCGGTAAACATTCGGAAGATACAAAATTATGGAACCGATTTAAGGCCGCACAGGACAAATTCTTCACTGCAAAAAATGCCGATTTAGAAAAGCGCGAAGGTTCAATGGCGGAAAACCAAGCAAAGCGCGAAGCGCTCCTACCAAGAATTGAAGCGCTGGTACCTTTCGATAATTTGGATAAAGTCAAAAAGGAATTCCGTGAACTCATGAATGAATGGAGCAAAATCGGAATAACTAAGCGAGATGTTCGAGCAGCTATGGATAGACGAATCGACAAAGTTGCCCATTCAATTAAACAAGCCGAAGAAGAGAAATGGCGTAAGAGTGATCCTGCCGCTAAAGCCCGCGCGCAAGACGTAGTTGATCAATTGAAGAAAGCGATTGCTGGATTCGAAAGCGCAGGCCAGAAAGCACAAGCGGCCGGAAATTCCAAAAAAGCTCAAGAAGCGAACGATGCAGCGGCAGCTCGTAAAATTTGGTTAATTGAAGCTGAACGAAATCTTGCTGAATTCAATTAATTATTGACTACGCGCGCGACATCGTAAACGCCTTCGATTTGGCGCACTGCCGCCAAAACCGAATCTAAATGGACCGCATTAGCCATTTCGAAAGTAAAACGCGAAATAGCGACACGATCTTTAGAAGTGCTAACAGCCGCATTTAAAATGTTAACTTGCTGATCGGCCAAAGCCTTTGTTATATCTGAGAGTAAACCGGCTCGATCTAGCGCTTCAACTTGGATGTTTACTAAGAAAATAGTTGCTGCACCAGCTAACCATTTAACTCTAACTACCCGATCATGCTGATGTTTAGTTAAATCTCCAGCATTAACGCAATCTTTGCGGTGAACTGAGACGCCACTTCCTCGAGTAATAAATCCCATAATCTCATCACCTGGAACTGGGGTGCAGCATCGAGCAAGTTTCACTAAAACATCGCCTTCACCCTCTACTTCAATCGCGCTTGAAGTTCTACGAGCAATTGGCGTACCAGTTGGAACTTCCATTGTCGGTTCAGGATGGGAATCTTCAATTCCGAGCGCCATCATTAATTTATCAATGACAGCTGCGGCTGAAATATGCCCATCACCTACAGCTGAATAAAGTGAATCAATATCTGAATATCGCAATTCATGAGCTAATTCCAGAAGAGAATGACCTGCGAAGATTTTTTGGAGCGGTAATCCGGCTTTGCGCATCTGTCTGGCAATTGATTCCCGCCCGGCATCGATTGCTTCTTCGCGTCGCTCTTTTGTAAACCAAGCTTTAATTTTTGAACGAGCTCTTGGACTTTTCACAAAATTGAGCCAATCTCGACTCGGGCCCGCAGTTGGATTTTTATTGGTTACGATTTCAATTACATCACCGTTATTTAATTCTGTTTCTAGGGGCACTAAACGACCATTTACTTTGGCGCCTACACATTTATTTCCTACTTCAGTATGAACCGTGTAAGCGAAATCCACCGGCGTTGATCCACCTGGCAGCGCAATTACATTTCCTTTAGGGGTAAATACATAAACTTCTGGGCTGCCTAAATCAAAGCGAAGTGAATCTAAAAATTCACTTGGATCTTGAGTTTCTTGCTGCCATGCATGTAATTGTTGTAACCAAATCATTTCCGGATTGCTTTGGTCTTTTGCGCCGCTCTTATATTTCCAATGCGCTGCGATACCAAACTCGGCTCGAGCATGCATATCAAAAGTTCTAATTTGAATTTCTAATGCTTTACCATTTGGACCAATTACAGTCGTGTGCAAAGACTGGTAAAGGTTGAACTTGGGCATCGCAATGTAATCTTTAAATCGACCAGGAACTGGGCTCCATCTTGAGTGAATTGATCCCAAAACCGCATAACAATCTTTGACATCTTCTACTAGGACTCGAATTCCTACTAAGTCATAGATTTCATTAAATTCGCGCCCACGATTAACCATCTTTTGATAAACCGAAAAATAATGCTTCTGTCTGCCGGTTACCGTGGCGGTAATTCCATCCCGCTTCAAATCCTCCGATACGGTCTTGATAACTTCTTCCGTGATTGCCGCTCGAGAAGGATTTCGTTCAGCAACTAAGCGCGCAATCTCTTCATATTTTTTTGGTTCCAAAATGTGGAATGAAAGATCTTCTAATTCCCATTTAATTGCATTCATACCAAGTCGGTGTGCCAACGGCGCATAAATATCAAGAGTTTCACGGGCTTTCCGCGCCGCCGATTCTGGTTCAACGAAATTCCAAGTTCGAGCATTGTGTAGGCGATCTGCAAGTTTTACTACCAAGACTCGAATATCTCGTGACATTGCCACAACCATCTTGCGGACTGTTTCTGCTTCCGCAGAGTCACCGTAAGTTAATTTATCTAGTTTTGTTACCCCATCAACTATGTTTGCGATTTCATCGCCAAAGTCGTCCCGCAACTGTGTTAAGGAATATTGCGTATCTTCAACGGTGTCGTGCAATAACGCCGCAATTACAGTCGCCTTATCCATCCCTAAGTCAGCCAAAATTTGGGCCACTTGAACTGGATGAGTTATATAAGGATCACCAGATTTTCGAAATTGACCTTCGTGCGCATTTTTGGCAATTTCGTATGCGCGTTCAACATCACCTTTATCAACTTTAGGATGGTGTTGGCGTAGTTCACCGATCACCGGAGCGATCAGGTTACTCATAGTTACAAACTATTTACGTCGATTTTTGCGCTTTGGTTGATTGCGCGGTCCGCGTTCAATTCGATTATCGAAAACTTGGGCTATTTGTTCAGTTGCGACTGAAGAAACTGTTCCGACAGGAAGTACGCCACCGCGAGCTGCTACACGTTTTGCTAACGCCTTCATTTCTGGTTCGCGCTCACGCAATTGCGCCAATATTGGTGGTGCGATAAATATCGACGAATAGGTACCCGTTGCCAAACCAATAAACAGAGCTAGCGACAAATCCTTTAGCGTTCCGGCGCCAAGCAATCCAGCACCAACAAACAAAATTGACCCAACCGGCAATAACGCAATCAGTGAGGTATTCATGGAGCGTACCAGCGTTTGGTTTACGCCAAGATTTACTGCTTGCGAATAAGTGGATTTACTTCCGGCTGTAATTGCTCGGGTATTTTCACGGACCTTATCGAAGACAACAACCGTGTCATAAAGTGAATAACCGAGAATTGTTAAAAAGCCAATCACAGTTGCAGGTGTTACATCGAAACCAACAAGTGCGTAAATTCCAACGGTAATAAAAACGTCGTGAATCACCGCAATAATTGCAGCTGCGGCCATTTTCGGTTCGAAGGCAGCAGCGAGATAGATCATCACCACAATTAAGAAACCAAATAAACCGTATAACGCTTTCCGCGTAATTTCCTTACCCCAAGAAGGTCCGATGATTTGGGTATCAATATTTTCTAAAGTCACACCAAACTTCGAAGCTAAAGCATTTTGTAAAGTATTTGATTCTGCGTTAGTCAACGCACCAGTTTGAACACGGACGGTGCTGTTTCCAACTTTTTGAACAATAGTTTCGCCAGTGATGCCAGCTTCACTAACAGCTTCTTCGGCTTGACTAACGGTAGCGCCGGATTTATTTATTGAATAAGCCGCACCGCCTTTAAATTCGATTCCAAGGTGCAGCCCTTGGATTGCCAGTGCACCAATAGATGCAATTATTAGTGCGCCAGATAGCGCATACCAACGCTTTTTATAGCCAATGATGTTAAACGATGTTTCGCCGCGGTGTAATCGACCGCCAAGACCTGTTAGCTTTGACATTGATTACGCTCCCTTCCGGATTCCGCCCAAGCTTTCTGGTGAAAGACCAGATAACTTAGAGCCGGAATTAAAGAATTTGGTTTTAGCAAGTACTGTCATGAGCGGCTTGGTAAACCAGAAAACGACTGCTAAGTCGATGAGTGTGGTTAGTCCAAGTGTGAAAGCGAAACCGCGAACGCCACCAACCGCGAAGAAATAAAGTAAAACGGCAGCAATAATTGAGACGAAGTCTGCAACCAAAATTGTTCGGCGAGCTCTTTGCCATCCGGTTTCCACTGCCGAACGAAGAGTGCGACCCTCCCGGATTTCATCACGAATACGTTCGAAGTAAACAATAAATGAGTCGGCAGTAATACCAATTGAAACAATCGCTCCGGCAATTCCAGCTAGCGTCAACGTGAAGCCAATGGTCTTACCCAAAATTGTTGTCGACAAATAAAGAATTAAACCTGCCACCGCTAGGGAGCCTGCCGAAACAATTCCAAGGCCG
>JBDKLQ010000102.1:0-7349 GCA_039795555.1 Actinomycetota bacterium | reverse complement strand
GGCGACAAAATAACTTTGCCACTTGTTCCATTAGTTGCAGCATGTGGCGGCGCCGTTCCCCAACTTTCAGGTCGAGGGCTAGGCCATACCGGCGGCACATTGGACAAAATGGAATCGATTCCAGGTTGGAAAGCATCTTTATCGAATGGAGAGATGCTAAAAGTAATTCAAACTGTAGGTGGCGTTATTTGTGCAGCTGGAGCGGGCTTGGCACCAGCGGATAAAAAGTTATATGCCTTGCGCGATGTCACCGCAACCGTTCAAGCGATTCCATTAATTGCTTCTTCAATTATGAGTAAGAAAATAGCAGAGGGCACCTCAGCGTTAATTTTGGATGTAAAAACTGGAAATGGCGCCTTTATGAGCGATCCAGAAAAGGCAAAAGAATTAGCTCGCACCATGGTTTCACTGGGTAAAGATGCCGGTGTAAAAACTCGAGCACTCGTAACAGCAATGGATGTCCCACTTGGATTAACTGCTGGTAATGCGCTGGAAGTTCGAGAATCTGTCGAAGTTTTAGCAGGCGGCGGACCGGCAGATATTGTTGAATTAACTTTAGTTTTAGCGCGCGAAATGTTAGATGCTGCTGAAATTAACGGCAAAGACCCAGAAAAAGCGCTTAAAGATGGTTCAGCTATGGATCACTGGCGAAAAATGGTGACAGCGCAAGGTGGCGATCCAGATGGAAAATTGCCAGTGGCAAAAGAGCAACAGATTATTACTGCGGAAAATAGCGGCACAATTACTGAAATGAATGCGATGGCGGTGGGAATTAGCGCCTGGCGTTTGGGCGCTGGTCGATCAAAGCAGGGCGAAACCTTGCAACTTGGCGCCGGAATCGAAATCCATGCTAAACCTGGTGAAAAAATCGAAAAAGGTGCGCCATTATTTACATTGCACACTGACGAACCAACGCGATTTGAAAGAGCGATTGCAGCGCTGGAAAATTCGGTAAAAATTATTGAAGGTGGCAGCGCAAATCGCCTGCCTTTAGTACTGGAGCGAATCTAATTGGCCAATAAACCAACTTCCGAGCAAATCAAGCGATTACCTAAAGTTTTACTTCATGATCATTTGGATGGTGGCTTAAGACCACAAACAATCATCGATATTGCCAAAGAAATTGGTTATAAAGATTTGCCGACCTACAATGCTAAAGAACTTGGCGATTGGGTTGCCGAAAATTGTAATAGTGGAAATTTGGTTCGATATTTAGAAGCGTTTACTCATACTGTGGCAGTGATGCAACGGCGCGAGGATATCGTCCGCGTTTCACGAGAATGCGCCCTTGATCTCGCACGTGATGGCGTTGTTTACGCCGAAGTTCGCGGCGCTCCAGAACGATTATTGGAAAACGGTTTGTCGCTTGACGAAGTTGTAAAAGCAACGGTTGAAGGTTTTCGATTAGGCGAAGCCGATGCGAAAAACGAGGGTTTTAAAATTCGCGTCGAATATTTGATCTGTGGCATGCGACATGACGTCCATAGCCAAGCAAGCGCCGAATTGGTTCCGAAATTCAAAGGCCAAGGGGTGGTTGGTTTCGATATTGCTGGCCCCGAAGCTGGATTCCCGCCAACTAATCAGTTAGAAACTTTTCAGTTTCTACAAAAAAATAAATGCCATTTCACAATTCATGCCGGCGAAGCAGCTGGAATTGATTCAATCAAAGCTGCGGTTGAAATTTGTGGCGCTGAACGAATTGGTCATGGCGTAAGAATTGTTGAAGATATTGAAATGGCAACGGGAAAAATTGGTTCGATTGCCGCAAATATTAAAGAGAAGAAAATTGCCCTTGAATTGTGCCCATCTTCAAATGTTCAAACTGGTGCCGCCGAATCGCTGGCAAGTCACCCAATTGATAAGTTGGAAAAACTGGGCTTTACGGTCACCATTAATACCGATAATCGATTAATGAGTGGAACTTCTGCTTCCAAAGAAGTTGGCATAGTTGTAGATAATTTCGGTTGGGACTTTAAAAAACTTGAAAAGGTGACGATAAATGCCATGAATAGCGCCTTTATCCCTGAATCAGAGCGCTCGGAAATTATTGAAAAAATAATTAAGCCAGGTTACGCAAAAATTTCAGCGGAATAATTAAACACCGATTGGATGCCAAACAGTTTTGGCTTCCATAAAAGAAATAATTCGAGTTGGTGTTACACCTTTATCAAAGGCATGAATCCGTTTTAAATTCTCCGCGCCGGCCGCAATCAATTCATTGCGCTTTTTGGCATTTATTGCCGTGATATCAAGTCCATCAATATCCATGTGTGATGCCGCCCAAGGTGCTAATTCGTCAAGAGACCCAGTCAAAACATTGATCACCCCATTTGGCACATCACTTGTAGCAATAACTTCGGCAAAGGTCATAACTGGAATTGATGCGCCACCAGTGACCAGCGCAATAACTGTGTTACCGCCACAAACTGCGGCTCCGACTGATTCCACAAAGGAGAGAAGTGAATCTGCCGTTACCGCAACAACTCCTTGTGGTTCTGGAATAGTGAAGTTGTAATAAGGGCCAGAAACTTGATTTGTGCCACCGTAAATTGATGACAACTTGTCTGACCAACCGGCATACCAAACCCACCGATCAATCGCAGCTTCAACTAATTTAGTTGCAGCTGCTTTGTTTACTTTTTCGCCAGCGCTAACTTCTGCAATTAATTGATCTTTTCGACCTTCCGCCATTTCGGCAATCCGGTAAAGAATTTGGCCACGAAGATAAGCAGTTGATTTGGCCCAGCCAACTTGGGCTGCACGAGCTGCAACTACTGCATCGCGCAAATCTTTTCTAGATGCAAGACATGGATTTGCAATAAATTCGCCCTTATTATTTTTGATTTCAAAAACTCGACCTGATTCACTGCGTGGAAAGGCGCCATTGATATACAACTTATAAGTTTTTTTAACGTCAAGGCGCATTAGTTGTTCTCCTTCAAGTATGCCGCCAAACCATGGCGACCACCTTCGCGGCCCCAACCAGATTCTTTGTAGCCACCAAAAGGTGAAGCCGGATCAAATTTGTTAAAGGTATTTGCCCAAATTACGCCAGCTTTGAGATGTTGCGCGGCCCAAAGAATTCGCGAACCTTTTTCAGTCCAAATGCCTGCAGATAAGCCGTAAGGAGTGTTATTCGCTTTTTCAATTGCCTCTTGCGGCGTGCGGAATGTGAGCACCGAGAGCACTGGTCCGAAAATCTCTTCGCGGGCAATGCGATGCGCCTGAGTCACATCGGTAAAGATGGTTGGGGGATACCAGAAACCTTTTGCTGGAAGATCACACTTTGGACTCCAGCGCTCAGCACCTTCGGCTTCACCAACTTTTGCAAGCTCCTTAATTTTAATTAATTGTTCTTTGGAGTTAATTGCACCGAGATCAGTGTTCTTATCTAATGGGTCACCAACTCGAATTTTTCCAATACGCTTTTTTAGTTTCACTAAAAGTTCATCGGCTATATTTTCTTGGAGCAATAACCGAGATCCAGCGCAGCAGACATGCCCTTGATTGAAATAGATTCCGGCGATAATCCCTTCAACAGTCTCATCGATTGGCGCATCTTCAAAAACGATATTTGCACCTTTGCCACCAAGCTCTAACGTTGCTTTCTTATTTGTTCCAGCAATGGCTCGGGCAATTTTCTTACCCACCTCAGTCGAACCAGTAAATGCAATTTTGTTTATTCCAGGATGATTTACTAACGTGGAACCAGTTGAACCATCACCAGTGACAATATTTACAACACCCGCCGGTAGTTCAGCTTGTTGGCAAACTTCTGCAAATAAAAGCGCCGTAAGCGAAGTGGATTCGGCTGGTTTTAAAACCACGGCATTGCCAGTGGCAAGCGCCGGAGCCACTTTCCAAGCCAACATTAAAAGCGGAAAATTCCACGGAATGATTTGGCCCGCAACGCCATATGGTTTTGGTGATTTGCCCAAACCTGCGAAATCTAATTTATCGGCCCAACCTGCGTGATAGAAAAAATGCGCTGCAACTAACGGGATATCGATGTCTCTGGTTTCCCGGATTGGTTTTCCATTATCCAATGTTTCTAATACTGCGAACTCACGAGCACGTTCCTGCAAAATTCTGGCAATTCTGTACAAGTATTTACCGCGTTCGGCACCAGTTAATTTCGACCACTTTGAAAATGCTTTAGTAGCTGCTGTTACGGCTTTATCTAAATCCGTTTTGCCACCTAACGAAATCTGACTTAACACCTCTTCGGTTGCAGGATTAATCGTAGGGAAGTGGTTTTTCCCATTAACGAAGTCACCATTTATGAAGTGACCATATTGCGGCGCAATTTTTACAATTGATTTTGATTCCGGGGCTGGCGAATATTCAAAAGTCATGACGCCACCTCTAATCGATAGTTACGTAGTTAGGGCTAGCGTAGTAGCCAGTGGTCAATTTCATGCGTTGCATCAATAAATCATTCAATAATGCGCTAGCCCCAATCCGAAATAATTTTGGAGTTAGCCAGTCTGGACCAGCAGTTTCATTAACCAAGACTAATTGTTTGATCGCATCTTTGGTATTTCTAATTCCACCAGCTGGTTTAACGCCAATTCTCTGGTTGGTCATCGCATAAAAGTCTCGAACCGCCTCGAGCATAACTAATACCACCGGTGGAGTTGCTGCGGGCGCAACTTTTCCAGTTGATGTTTTTATGAAATCTGCGCCGGCCAGCATTGCTAAATATGAAACCTTACGAACGTTGTCATAGGTCACTAATTCGCCAGTTTCAAAGATGACTTTCAGATGAGCTTTATCGCCACAAATTTCTTTAATCTTTACAATTTCATCAAAAACTAAACCATATTTTCCAGCTAAGAATGCACCGCGATCAATCACCATATCAATCTCTTGCGCCCCAGCATCAATTGCATCTTGGGTATCCTGAATTTTTACCTCCATCGATGCCCGGCCAGAAGGAAATGCGGTAGAAACGGCAGCAACTGGAACATGTTTGCCACCAATCTCATCTAAATGAGTTCGGGCGATTTGGACCATATCGTTGTAAACACAAACGGCGCCAACCGAAGGAACAGTTGGATCGCTTGGATCGGGGCGAACTGCTTTGTTGCAAAGCGCCCGAACTTTTCCTGGCGTATCGGCGCCTTCCAAAGTTGTTAAATCCACCATCGAAATTGCAGTTTCAATCGCCCATTTTTTACTTGTAGTTTTTATTGAACGAGTACCAAGCGTGGCGGCCCGAGATTCGGCACCTACTTGATCAACGCCCGGTAATTTATTTAAGAAATTTTTTAGTGAGCTTTCGCTGCCATCTACCAATCCATAAAAGCTCATCAGGAGAGGAATTTTCTCAGTGGTTCACGTAATTCATCAAGTGTTTTACGACCTAAATTTAAATCAGATGTGATTACCTCCACATAACACTTCAATTTAGGCTCAGTTCCAGATGGTCTAATTATTAATCGAACGCCATCTAACCAAATTCGAAGCCCTTCGGTAGGAGGTAATCCATCTTTTGGTTTCGCCAAATCATCGATACTTATTACTGTTCTTCCAGCAATCTCTTTCGGTGGATAGTTTCGAATCTCACTTAATAATGTCCCAATGCGACTTAAATCAGTGACGCGAATTGAAATTTGCTCCGTACCGTGAAAACCATGGCGCTGCCACACTTCATTTAGTAAATCTGTGATTGAACTTCCTTGATTTGCTAAATCAGTTGCAATTTGAGCCAAGAACAGCGCTGCCGAAATTCCATCTTTATCATTTGCAGTTTTTAAGTCGACCCCATATCCGATGGCCTCTTCATATCCAAAAGATAGATTTTCAACTTTGGAAATCCACTTAAAACCAGTTAACGTTTCACGGAATGAAATGCCATAAAATTCAGCTATTTTTTTCAAACAAGATGAAGAAACAATCGAATTTGCAAAAATTCCAGCACGCTTAGTCCGACCGATATATTCACCAAAAACAATCCCCAATTCGTCACCAGTCAACATGCGCCAACCTCGGATTGGGTCATTAATTGCAGCAGCACAGCGATCGGCATCAGGGTCGTTTGCGATGACTAAATCAGCGTCAACCTCTTTTGCTTTGTTAATTGATAAATCAATTGCGCCTGGCTCTTCCGGATTCGGAAATGCAATGGTCGGAAAATCTGGATCTGGTTCAACTTGTTCGGTAACCATAATTGGTGGAGGAAAACCGGCTGCTTTAAAAACCGCAGTAAGCGTCTCTTTTCCGACACCATGCATTGCGGTGTAAACAATTTTTAAATTTCCTGGTTTGGTTGCAAGTTTTGCAGTTCGCAAAACATATTCATTAAAAACTGCATCATCTAAAATAATCCAGTCATTACCTCGAGGTTGAGTCCGAAGTGAGGTAATCGCAGCTATTTCTTTTGCAATTAAGCCATCTGTGGGACTAATTATTTGTGACCCGTGATAAGCAATTCCATCTGCTTCGCCGCCAAGATAAACCTTGTAGCCATTGTCTATCGGTGGGTTGTGGCTGGCCGTGATCATGACGCCAACGTCAGCTTTTAGTGAATTTACCGCCCAAGCAAGTATTGGAGTGGGTAATGGCCTAGGTAAAACATAAACTTTTAAACCGGCGCCACTGAAAATTTCGGCGCTTATTTTTGAAAATTCTTCTGAACCGTGTCTTGCATCTCGACCTATTACTACCGAATTCATGTTGTGAGATTTCATGTAATTTGAAATTCCAGTTGCAGTGCGACCAACTACAGCTAAATTCATTGAAGATGGACCGGGAGCTATCGGCCCGCGAAGTCCTGCGGTACCAAATTGTAGAAATCCGTTAAACCATTTATTTAACGATTCAGTATCACCTTGGTCAAGTGCAGTTTGAATTTGCTGAGCCGTTTTAGGATCGGGGTCGTCTGCTATCCAGTCTTTTATTTCCGCTAATCGAGCTTCATTCATGGTAATAGTTTTGGAATTACGCGCTTTAGAAGTTGCCCCATCTTTTCAGCCGCAGCTTTGCCGGCCGCAATCACTTCTTCATGATTTAATTTTTCCCCGGTTACTCCCGCAGCAGCATTTGTCACTAATGAAATTCCAAGAACTTCAGCGCCAAGTGCATGTGCAGCAATCGCTTCAGGAACTGTCGACATACCCACTAAATCGCCACCAATTGTGCGCATCATGATGATTTCAGCAGGCGTTTCATAAGTTGGGCCTCGCCAGTGCACATACACGCCCTCTTGCAATGTTGAGTCTTCAGATTTAACGATGGCGCGAAGCCGTTTGCTATAAAGATCAGTTAAGTCAACGAAATTTGCTCCGGGAATTGGCGATTGCGCAGTCATTGAAATGTGATCGCGAATTAAAACTGGTTGGCCAACT
>JBDKLQ010000101.1:0-12953 GCA_039795555.1 Actinomycetota bacterium | reverse complement strand
CTTTCACGGCGGTAACACGGGTTCGAATCCCGTTGGGGGCACCAGGCCCAGTAGCGCAGTTGGTTAGCGCGCCGCCCTGTCACGGCGGAGGTCGCGGGTTCAAGTCCCGTCTGGGTCGCAACGGCTGGGTAGCTCAGTTGGTACGAGCGAACGACTGAAAATCGTTAGGTCGCCGGTTCGATCCCGGCCCCAGCCACTTGAATTTTTTTATCGCGCGATTTTTCGCCCGAAATAATTTCAATATCGCGTTTTTTTACTTTGAAATGTTTTTTTAATTTATTTTGGCGTTGGCTTTTACGCGAATTTGAAGGATCAACCTGCGGCGCCAGAGCCAGATGGTCCAGCTTTGCGTTGAACATGTGGTGCGCCGCCAGAGCGTTGGCCACCTTGTATTTTCGAACCAGAATCGGTGTGTGCCTCGCCTTGGTGGCCTTTTTTGTTATTCTTCGCCTCCAAAGCAGCTTTCATTTTGGCTTTAATGTCCTCGTTGTTTGCCATATCCCCACTCTACCTAATCGGTTGCCGGAATCCGAATAAAGAATATAAATAAGCCAAGCCAGAGAATCAACGAAGCAAGTGTGATTATGGAATTTCCAGATTTCACAACTAAATATGCGCCAAATGCGAATACGACCGAGAGGGTCCAAAGCGAGAGCGCAGCTTTTTTGCGTTCAATCCCAATCCGAATTAACCGATGCGATAAATGATCGCGGCCACCAGTAAACGGCGAAATTCGGCGCGAAAGGCGCGAAATTACGGCAACGCAAGTATCCAAAACCGGAACCGCTAATAACATAACCGGCACCGCCCACGAATTAATTACTGGTTTTACATTTGGATTTAATCTAATGGTTAAAACAGAAATTAAAATTCCTAAAAAGAGCGCACCCGAGTCTCCCATATAAATTTTCGCCGGCACTTTATTCCAAAGTAAAAATCCAATCATCGCCCCAGCAATCACAATCGCCAGCGCGCTGACCAAAATTTGCCCTTGGGCAAAAGCAATTAAAAAGCTGAAGAAACTTGCGGCTGCAACCGCGCCCGCAGCGCCGCCGTCTAAGTTGTCGAAGAAGTTAATTGAATTGGTAATTCCGACAATCCAGAAAATAGTTATAAATGCGTCAATTACGATGTTATTGGCCGGCGTACCGATGGTTTTAGTCGCAATCAAAATCCCCGCGACAATCAACCCGGTGACAGTTTGCACAATTAACCGCGGCCAAGGTGCCAACCCTTTGACATCATCGATCAATCCCATAAACGCCATCACCTTGGCCGGAATCAAAATCGAAAGTGCTAATAAAAGATTTTTTGTCGAAAAATCTTTTATTAAAACGGCTGCGAGTGAAATAACAACGACGCCGATCACAATCGCTACGCCCCCTAAATATGGCACCGGTTCCTTATGAGTTTTATGCGCCGCATTTGGTTTATCTACAACGCCAGTTTTAATAGCAATTTTGCGCATCAGTGGAGTAAGGGCTGCGACAAAAAGGAAAGTTACAAAGCTCAACAATAAATATTGATTAAACGAATAACTCAAACTTCGCCTTTTAAGTTCTTATCCAATAGCGCTTTTACTTCGGATTCGCGGTACCTGCGATGGCCACCCAAAGTTTTAATAGCAGTTAGCTTTCCAGCTTTTGCCCACCGGGTCACAGTCTTTGGATCAACTCGAAAAAGTGTTGCGACTTCAGATGGCGTTAATAAATTTTCTGCGCCTTGAAGTCGATTCATGGCGCAAGGCTACATAGCCTGTTCGAAGGCAGCAACCCTCCGCCAACGCATAACTAAGCGCTCATAACCTTGTCCAGCCAGCGCTCCATCGCCAGCAGCGAGGCCAGCAAGAGAAGTTTGCACATCTTCGATCGAAGAATCAGCGTTAATTCCACCATCTTCTTTTAACAATTGATCAACATATTCAGCTAAGCCGCCGTAATCCAATTCCAAAATTGAAGCAGGATTAAACATTTCAAGCCATTCATTTAAATCTGCAATTTCATCAGCAACGAAACCAGGACCAAATGCTTTTAACACTGCCGCATGTGCCATCGTGCAGCGCGATTTAGCATGTGTAATTAGAGTGCGCATATAAGTAAATGCTTCGCCGCTGTCGTGGCCGCGCACGCGATCCTTTGGATCAAATAACGAAAACCATCGTGGCGGAATCGTCCAAGTTTGACTCAAAATATGTGGCACGCGATCTTCGGTGAAATTAATATTTTCGCTAAAACTTTCTTCTAATTCGGATGAAATAAAAAATTGGGTGACTGAACTTGGTAAAGAATTTTTAAAATCTTCGAGCGCAGCCCAAGTTCGAACTGTGGTTGACCATGGACAGATGTAGCGAATTCCATCTTGATCCAAAACATGTGCACCATCGAATTGGCGCGTGGGCGAAACCGAAATAATTGCGCGGCGCAGCGCCTGGGCTTGTTCTTCGGTTTTAGTATCTTCGGCCGAACTTAAATCGCGCCACTGGGCCTGCTGTTCCGGTTTAAAGTCGGTAATCGGTTCGTAAACACGAAGCGATGCGACATATGGTGTCGGGCGCATAGGTTTAACGCTTACGCGCGGCGGATGTAATTTCCTTCAGCAAATGGATCGTCATCATCGTGCTTAGATTTTTCATCGACATCGCCATGTAATTCTTTTGCCAGCGCAGTTAAATCAATCTCTTGCGAACCGTATTTAAGATCGCGTGCAACTTTGGTTTGTTTCGCTTTAGCTCGGCCACGTCCCATAGATGGGCCCTCCGCTCAATCAATTAAATATTTTCAGGGCAGTAGATTACCTGATTTGGCCAGGCTGATATTGCGCAGCCTGAGGATGGCGCTTGGTAAGAGCAGCAATCCGCTCGCAGACGCGTTCGACCTGACCTTTGGCATCACCGGTAAATTCAATTGGTTCGCTAACCAATTTCGTTAACGCATTCTTATCTAACGGGAATCGATCATCTGCAGCCAATTTTTCAAACAGGGTATTAGGTAACCCATTTCGCATTTCAATTGCAGCGCTAGCTGCATGCTCTTTAATAATTTCGTGAGCAACTTCGCGGCCAACGCCAGCTTTTATGGCTGCCATTAAAATTTTTGTTGTTGCTAAAAATGGCAGATTTCGTTCTAACTCGGCTTCAATCATCTTTGGAAAAATGCCAAATTCTTTAAGGACCGTCAACATGGTTTCGATCAAACCATCTAGCGCGTAGAAAGCATCAGCGATCGCAACGCGACGAACTACTGAATCCGAAACATCGCCTTCATTCCATTGATCGCCCACCAATTCGCCAACCATTGCACCATAACCACGGAGCACAACTGCCAAACCATTAATTCGCTCGCAGGAACGAGTATTCATTTTATGTGGCATCGCAGAGGAACCAACTTGGCCGGACTTAAATCCTTCGCTAACTAATTCGGCGCCAGCCATCAAACGAATTGATGTGGCAAGCGAGGACGGCCCAGCTGCAAGTTGCACCAATGTGGTCACAACTTCGTAATCCAAGGACCTCGGATAGATCTGCCCGGTTGAATCTAAAACCTTTTCAAAGCCAAGTTCTTTGGTAACTTTGCTTTCAAGTTTGGCATGGTTTTTGCCGAGCAAATCAATCGAATCTTGCGCAGTCCCAACTGGACCTTTAATGCCGCGAAGTGGATAGCGTTCGATTAACGAAGTTAATCTTTCATACGCCCAAAGTAGCTCTTCGCCAGAACTTGCAAATCTTTTACCGAGAGTGGTTACTTGCGCTGGGACATTGTGCGATCTGCCGGCAATCGGAGTATCGGAATAATGATTAGCCTTTTCGCCAATTCGATTAAGTAGCGCAATGGTTTTGTCATGAATCAAGTTGAGCGCTTGGCGAATTTGAAAAGCTTCAACATTTTCAGTGACATCGCGGCTGGTCAGCCCGGTGTGGATTAATTCGTGGCCCGCCAGCGCATTAAATTCTTCGATTCGCGCCTTTACATCATGTCGCAGCGCTTTTTCGCGCTGATCAATCGATGCCAAATCAACGTTGTCAATTACTTTTTCATAATCTTTAATTGCCGAAGCAGGAATATCTAAACCAAGTTCGCTCTGGCTTTTTAATACTGAGACCCAAAATTTGCGTTCTAAAATTATCTTGGCGGTTGGCGAAAAGATTTCACGCATTTCAGCCGTGGCATAACGATCTGCCAGAACGCTCATTAAACGAACTCCTTCACCACAATTGTCTCGTCTCGGCCTGGGCCTACGCCAATTGCAGACATCGGTGCGCCGGAAACTTTTTCCAGAAATTGCACATACTTCTGCGCTTTAATTGGCAGATCGGAAAACTTGCGCGCAGTGCGAAGCTCTTCGGTCCAGCCATCCAAATATTCATAAATTGGTTTTGCGTGGTGGAAATCAGATTGGGAAGCTGGTAATTCTTCAACTCGCTTGCCATCGATTTCGTAGGCAACGCAAACTGGAATTTTTTCCCAACCAGTTAAGACATCTAACTTAGTTAAGAAAAAATCAGTTAAGCCATTTACTCGAACGGCATAACGTGCAATTGGTGCATCAAACCATCCGCACCGACGAGCGCGACCAGTTGTGACACCAACTTCACCACCAATGCTGCGAAGTTTTTCGCCATCTTCATCAAATAATTCAGTTGGAAATGGACCACTACCAACGCGAGTTGTGTACGCCTTTAAAATTCCAATTACTCGAGTGATTTTGGTTGGACCAATTCCAGAACCAGTGCAGGCGCCACCAGCAGTTGGATTACTTGAAGTAACAAATGGATAAGTACCGTGATCAACATCGAGCAGCGTTCCTTGCGAACCTTCGAGCAATACGGTCTTGCCATCTTCCAGCGCTTTATTTAGCAGTAGCGCAGTATCAACTACGTGTGGTCGCAAAATTTCGGCATAAGCTAAATATTCGGCGACAACTTCTTCGACCTCAATATTTTTGCGATTGAAAACTTTAATTAAAACTTGGTTTTTATCGCGGAGTGCCCCTTCAACTTTCTGGCGCAAAATTGATGGATCAAATAGATCTTGGACCCGAATTCCAATGCGATTAATTTTGTCAGCATATGCAGGGCCAATTCCGCGACCAGTAGTTCCGATTTTCGCTTTACCTAAGAAGCGCTCGGATACCTTGTCGATGGTGCGGTGATAAGGCGTAATTAAATGTGCATTAGAACTAATTAATAACCGGGAACAATCAATCCCGCGTTCGGTTAAGCCATTGATCTCTTCAAGTAAAACTGCTGGATCAATCACCACACCATTTCCAATTACTGGAATGACATTTGGCGAAAGAATTCCAGATGGCAATAAATGGAGCGCATACTTTTCTTTACCAATTACAACTGTGTGGCCAGCGTTATTTCCACCTTGATAACGAACGACATATTCAACGCGATCGCCGAGAATGTCGGTGGCTTTACCCTTGCCTTCATCGCCCCACTGTGCACCCAGCAAAACTAAAGCAGGCATAGTTAATTACCCCTAACTTAGTTAAATCTTACTTAATTCTTGCTTAAGGAAGTTCCGGTCGAACGTAAATCTTCGCAAGCATGTACAACGCGCGCTGCCATACCTGCTTCAGCCAATTTGCCCCAAGCGCGTGGATCATAAGTTTTCTTATTTCCAACTTCGCCATCGATCTTTAATACACCGTCGTAATTTTTGAATACGTGATCAACAATTGGACGAGTAAATGCATATTGAGTATCGGTATCGATATTCATCTTTACAACGCCATAATCAAGCGCTTCGCGAATTTCGGTAAGTAACGAACCTGAGCCACCATGGAATACCAAATCCATTGGCTTGGCATCTGCCGCTTGGCCAAGTTGTTTTGCCACCGCATCTTGCAACGTGCGCAAAATCTTTGGTTGTAAAACTACGTTACCTGGCTTGTAAACACCATGCACGTTTCCGAAAGTTGCCGCAACTAAATAGCGACCGCGTTCGCCCGAACCTAGTGTTTTGATCGTCATTAGCGCATCTTCTGGCGTCGAATAAAGTTTGGCATCGTGCTTTGCTTCCACGCCATCTTCTTCGCCACCGACAACGCCGATTTCGATTTCGAGTAGCGTTTTTGCGGCAGTGCACTTATCGATTAATTCATCGGCAATTTTCATGTTTTCGTTCATATCGACCGCTGAGCCATCCCACATATGCGAACTAAATAGTGGTTTTTGACCGGCTTTGACGCGGTCGGCGCCAATTTGGAGTAGTGGGCGCATGAAAGTGTCGAGCTTTTCAGCTGGGCAATGATCGGTATGAAGTGCAATATTTACTTTGTAATTTTTTGCAACGACATGTGCAAATTCGGCAAGCGCCACTGCACCATCAACTGCATTCTTAATTGTGGAACCAGATGCATATTCGGCGCCGCCCCAGGAAAACTGAATGATTCCGTCAGAACCTGCTTCTTCAAATCCGCGAAGTGCGGCAATTAGAGTTTGTGATGAAGATACGTTAATTGCTGGATAAGCGAAGGCGCCTTTTTTGGCGCGATCTAACATCTCGTTATAAATCTCAGGGGTTGCAATTGGCATTTTCAGCTCCTTCAAATTCCGGGTAAATCTCGAAGACCTGACGCTTCTTTGGGTCGGACCGGGAGGCTTACGGCTAATCCAACCACTTATTTGCGCGTAATAAAAATCGCCACATCGAGGTGCGCTCGATGTGGCGATTTTTGCTGGGGCTTTTTATCCCCCTGCCATCTTTACCCCTTTTTGAAGTACTTGAATCAGCAGCGCTACCAATGCAGGGTTTCCAAGCAATTTAATAAATGCCGTTAAAAATGTGGCTAACAATTTGCTCCTTTCTTAGGTGAGCATTTTTAGGGTAAAAAATTAAAAAAATTTCGAATAGTTCATTGCCCGTGGATAACTCTTGGAGTAGCCTCACCAAAATTATGGCTAACGAAAACCACGAAGCGCTCGATAATTTACTTTCCGAAAATCGTCACTTTCCACCATCACCGGAATTTGCCGCGCAAGCAAATGCAAAAGAATCGATGTATGGCGAAGCGGATAAAGATCGAATTGCGTTTTGGGAACTTCAAGCCGACTATCTGCATTGGTCAAAAAGATGGTCGAAAGTTTTGGATTGGCAAGTTCCGTATGCCAAATGGTTTATTGATGGCAAATTAAATGCAGCTGTTAATTGTTTAGACCGCCATGTGGATGAAGGGCGCGGCGATCGCGTTGCTTATTATTTTGAAGGCGAACCGGGCGATACCCGAACAATTACCTATGCCCAGATGTTGGTCGAAGTCAAAAAGGCAGCAAATGCGCTAACTGAGATTGGAATCAAAGCCGGCGATCGCGTTGCGATTTATATGCCGATGATTCCGGAAGCTGCGATTGCGATGTTGGCCTGCGCTCGAGTTGGCGCGGCACATTCAGTTGTATTTGGTGGTTTCTCGGCCGATTCCTTACTCGCTCGAATTCAAGATGCCGATGCCAAATTAGTTATCACCGCAGATGGTGGCTACCGCCGCGGCAGCGCATTCGCGTTAAAACCAACTGTTGATGAAGCAATGGCTGGCAAACATAACGTCGAAAAAGTTTTAGTTGTAAAACGCACTGGCCAAGAAGTTGTCTGGGATTCAAATCGCGACATTTGGTGGCATGAAATAGTAGATCGCCAATCAACTGAACATAAAGCGGAAAGTTTTGATTCGGAACATCCGCTATTTATTTTGTACACCAGCGGCACAACGGCAAAACCAAAAGGAATTTTTCATACTACCGGCGGCTATTTAACCCAAGCTTCATTTACCCACCGCGCAGTTTTTGATTTAAAACCAGAGAAAGATATTTATTGGTGCACCGCAGATGTGGGTTGGATAACGGGCCATTCTTATGTGGTTTATGGACCGATGATCAATGGCGCGACCCAAGTTATGTACGAAGGAACTCCTGATACACCGCACAAAGGTCGAATTTTTGAACTGGTCGAAAAATATAAAGTTTCGATTTTGTACACCGCGCCAACATTGATTCGCACCTGGATGAAGTGGGGGGACGAGCATCCAAATAAATTTAATTTGAAATCGCTGCGCTTGCTTGGATCAGTTGGTGAACCGATTAATCCCGAAGCTTGGATGTGGTACCGCGAAGTTATTGGCGGAAACAATTGTCCGATTGTTGATACTTGGTGGCAGACCGAAACTGGTGCAATCATGATTTCACCGCTTCCTGGTGTGACTGCATGTAAACCAGGATCTGCAATGAAAGCGTTACCTGGAATTAGTGCAAAAGTTGTCGACGACAGTGCGCATGAAGTTGGTAACGGACATGGCGGTTATTTAATTTTAGATAAACCATGGCCTTCAATGCTGCGCGGAGTTTGGGGCGAAGACGAGCGTTATAAAGAAACTTATTGGTCGCGCTTTGATGGCGTTTACTTTGCCGGCGATGGCGCTAAGTTAGATGATGAAGGTGCCATCTGGTTATTAGGTCGGGTTGATGATGTGATGAATGTTTCGGGCCATCGCATTTCGACAACCGAAGTTGAATCAGCTTTAGTTTCACATGAAGAAGTTGCCGAAGCGGCAGTAGTTGGTGCAAACGATGCGATGACGGGCCAAGCAATTGTGGCATTCGTAATTTTGCGCGGTGGAATTCCGCATTCTGGTGGCGATGAATTAATAAATAGATTAAAAGCGCACGTCACAAAAGAAATTGGTGCGATTGCCAAACCGAAACAAATCTTGGTGGTTAATGAATTACCAAAGACTCGCAGCGGCAAAATTATGCGTCGGTTACTTCGCGATGTTGCCGAAAATCGCGCCGTTGGTGATTCCACAACTTTGGCCGATCCAAATGTTATGAAATTAATTAAAGAAGGGTTAAGTTCCGGAAAAGAAGACTAATAGCTCTTTGTAACCCTGGAACTTTCCAATCTTTTTCTTAACGATTTGGCCAGATTCATCAATTAATAGCGTCTGCGGAACGCCGGGGCCTAATTTTGTTGCTGTAATACTTTTCTCATCATAAAGATTTGGGTAGGTAATGCCGTTTTTTCTTACATAATCTTGCGGATCACGAATTCGCGCTTCATCAACGGCAATGCCAACAATTGGAATTTTCTTTTCGTTATTTAACTTAACAAATAGCGGAATTTCTTCGCGGCACGGTGGGCACCACGAGCCCCAGATATTTACCAACACTGGCCCGCGCATCTGTTCGATTGAAAGTCCCGCGTTTCCAGTTAAACATGGCAACTTGGTTCCGGTGGAAACACTTTGATCGATTTTAATTTTGCCGCAATCAACGACTTCACCTTTTCCAGAAGTGGCATTGCCATTGGTGCAGGCAGTTAGAAAAATTAGCGCTGCAATCCAAATTCGTTTCATGGTTTGACCAACTTAGCAGCCTTAATTGGATCCGTCTCACCGATGCCAAATGATGGACAGAGCTTTGCCAACGGACAGGCGCCGCAGGCCGGTTTTCGTGCGAAACAAACCCGGCGACCGTGCCAAATCATTCGCTGAGAAAGTTTGGTCCATTCTTTTTGCGGAATTAACTTTCCAACTTCAATTTCGACAACTTTGGGATCTAGTGATTTAGTCCAATTAAATCTGCGCGCTAACCGACCGAAATGGGTGTCGACGGTAATTCCGGGAATATCAAAGGCATGCCCTAATACAACATTTGCTGTTTTGCGACCGACGCCAGGCAACCTAACTAATTTTTCTAATTCACCCGGAACTTTGCCGTTGTAATCTGCATCCAAAATTTGGCCAATTCCCTTTAAATGTTTTGCTTTGGTGCGAAAGAAACCGGTTGGTCTAATGATTTTTTCAATTTCACGAAGTTGCGCATTAGCTAATTTTTTTGGTGTTGGGAATTTTTTAAAGAGTTCTGGCGTTACTTCATTGACGCGCTTATCAGTGCATTGCGCAGATAAAACTGTTGCAACCAGTAATTGATAAGGCGACTTGAAGTCCAACTCGCAATCAGCATTTGGATAGGTTTTCGAGAGAACCTTATAAATTGCCGATGCCACGACCAGAGGGTAAAGTACCTATCGTGAGTTTAGAAAATGATGTAGTTCGTAACGCACCACTATTCACCTCGTTAGATGACACCGCGGCTGCTGCGCTTCGCACGTCAATGTCACCAGTAAAGATCAACAAAGGTTCAGTCTTATTTGCCGAGGGCGATGAAGGCGATCATGTTTATGTAGTGGTTGAAGGAAAATTAAAGCTAGGTACCTCAAGCGGTGATGGCCGCGAAAATTTGTTAGCGATTTTGGGGCCAGGCGAAATGTTTGGCGAATTATCGCTATTTGATCCAGGACCACGTACCGCGACGGCAACCGCAGTTACTGATGCCAAGTTATTGAGCCTTGGCCACGACAAATTAATTCCATTTTTAAAACAATATCCAGAAGTAGCGCTCAATTTACTTGGGCGATTGGCGCAACGCCTTCGCCGAACAAACGAAGCTGTTGGCGATTTAGTTTTCTCGGATGTACCGGGTCGCGTTGCGAAAGCGTTATTAGATCTTGGTGATCGCTTCGGTAAAACCACCGAAGAAGGTCTTTATGTTTATCACGATTTAACTCAGGAAGAGTTGGCGCAATTAGTTGGCGCATCGCGGGAAACAGTTAATAAAGCGCTTGCTGATTTCGCTGGTCGCGGCTGGTTACGCCTTGAAGGTCGTTCGGTTTTGATTATTGATCTAGACCGATTAAGCAAACGCTCTAAGTAATTACGCGTTTAACTCCACAGTTAATTCAATTTCAACTGCCGCATCTAGCGGTAATTCGGCAACGCCAATTGCGCTACGTGCAGCGATTCCGGCATCGCCCCAGATATGCATAAATAGTTCGCTGGCGCCATTTGCAACAGCTGGTTGATTTATAAATCCAGGTGCGCCATTTACATAACAAACGACTCGAACCACTTTAGCAATCTTGTTTACATCTGCTACCAACTCAACGGCGGCTAAACAATTTAGCGCGCAAATTTCGGCCATCGTTTTCGCTTCTTCGACGGTGACATTTCCGCCAACTTTTCCGGTTTTCGAAATTTTTCCATCGACAAGCGGAAGTTGTCCGGCAGTAAAAACTAAATTTCCAGTTTTAGTTGCTGGCATATATGCCGCAATTGGTTTTGCAGCTACTGGTAGCGCCAAACCTTTTTCCGCTAATTTTGCGCGAACATCAGCCATTGATTTCTCGTTTCATGTAAGCAACTAATTGATCTCCGCCACCTGGCGCAGGTACTACTTGAACTAATTCCCAACCTTCCGAGCCCCAAGTATCCAAAATTTGTTTGGTCGCATGGGTTAATAATGGAACGGTTACATATTCATATTTTCTTTGGTTTGTCATTTTGAAAGAGCTGCTTTCACTAAATTAGAAACAGTTGCGCCATCAGCTTTGCCAGCAATCTTTGGTTTTAGCGCGCCCATTACTTTGCCCATATCTGCCGGGCCTGCCGCGCCGGTTGCGGCAATAGCTTCGTCAATTAATTTTTGTAAATCGGCATCACTTAATTGTTCTGGTAAGTATTTAGCGATTACTTCACCTTCGGACTTTTCCATCGCAGCTTTATCGGCGCGACCGGCAGCTTCAAAAGCTTCGGCAGCTTCGCGCCGCTTTTTTGCTTCGCGCGATAAAACCGTAATGATTTCTTCGTTTTTTAATTCGCGCTTTTCTTTACCGGCGACTTCTTCGTTAGTTATTGCAGTTAGCAACATACGAATCGTTGAGGAGGTGACTTCGTCTCGGCCCCGGATTGCGGCATTTAATTCAGCTTGCAAGGTTTCTTTGATGCTCATTTTTTAGTGAACTCTTTCGCTACTAATTCGGCAATTTGCGCAGTATTTAACGCTGCGCCCTTTCGTAGGTTATCGCCACAAACAAATAAATCAATGGACTTTGGATCATCCAGCGATTGGCGCACGCGACCGACCCAAGTTGGATCAGTTCCGACGACATCTGCCGGCGTTGGAAAAATTTTCTTCTCTGGATTATCTAAAAGTTCAACACCTTGCGCTTTTGCTAAAGCGGCTTGCGCTGCTTTGCGGGTAACTTTTTTATTAAAAGTTGCATGTACAGCTAACGAGTGAGTTGTCAGAACCGGAACCCGAACACAAGTTGCCGAAACTTTTAATTTTGGCATTCCTAATATCTTGCGTGATTCATTGCGGACTTTTAACTCTTCCGAGGAATAGCCAGCTTCTTTTAACGAACCGGCCCAGGGCACCACGTTTAACGCAAGTGGCGCTGGAAATGGTCCGAAATCTTTAATTTCATCGCGAACATCTTTTGCTTTATGGCCCAGACCTTTTCCGGCAACTTTTTTGATCTGATCTTCTAACGCGTCAATTCCTGGTTGACCAGCGCCAGATGCAGCTTGATAAGATGAAACAACTAATTCTTTTAAACGAAATTTCTTATTTAACGCACCCATGGCAACAATCATTGAAAGCGTGGTGCAATTTGGATTAGAGATGATTCCTTTCGGACGTTTTTTGACATCCTTTGGATTAACTTCCGGCACAACTAATGGAACTTTTTTATCCATTCGAAATGCACCGGAGTTATCGACAACAACAGCGCCACGTTTTGCGGCAATTGGTGCCCACTTTTCGCTAACTTCATCTGGCACATCAAACATCGCAATATCGATGCCATCGAATGCTTCTGGTGAAAGCGCCACAACGGTTAGCTCTTCGCCGCGGCATTTCAATTTTTTACCAGCAGATCTAGCTGAAGCAATTAATCGAATTTCGCCATAAACATTTGGTCGCTTGGACAAAATGTCGAGCATGACGGTGCCGACTGCGCCGGTGGCGCCAACAACTGCAAGCGATGGAAGTTTTTTGGTTTTTTTCATCGGCCCGTTCCTCCGTATACGACGGCTTCTACTTGATCAGCATCTAAATCAAACGCGGTGTGTGCTGCGCGAACGCCTTTATCTAATTCAGATTCCCGGCAAATAAT
>JBDKLQ010000100.1:0-2915 GCA_039795555.1 Actinomycetota bacterium | reverse complement strand
GATAAAGATTCGTTTCTACACTTAATTAACCAAGTTCGCGCGCTATCGCCGCAAGCCGGAATTAGATCTAATTTTATCGTCGGTTTTCCGGGTGAAACTGAAGAAGATTTCAATCAGGTTATGGAATTTGTCGATGCAGCAAAATTAGATGCCGTAGGAGTATTTGGTTATTCCGATGAAGATGGCACCGAAGCGGCATCTGCCACAAATAAATTAGCCGACGAAGTGATTGCCGAACGCGTTGCCAAATTGACGCAATTGGCGGAAAGCGCAGTAGCCAATCGCGCCGCAGCTCGAATCGGTGAGCAGGTTTTAGTATTGATTGATGATGAAGAGCTACAAGAAGGGCGCGCCGCACATCAAGGTCCAGAAGTTGATGGCACAGTTGCGTTCATTAATAGTAATTACCGAAATGGCGAATGGGTTAGCGCTACGGTGATTGATTCGATGGGATCGGATTTGGTGGCAAAGTGAGTCCAAACGCAATCACGATTTTGCGAATTCTAGCCACGCCCGTTGGAGTCTATTTCATAACATTTAACGACACCCAACACCGCTTATGGGCTTATTTAATTTTATTTATCGTCGCGGTGAGTGATGTTTATGATGGTCGGTTAGCACGGGCGACAAACCAAGTTACTGAGCTTGGAAAACTATTAGACCCAATCGCCGATAAGTTTTTAATTGGTGCAACTTCGATTGCGCTTTCGCTACTTAATTTAATGCCTTGGTGGATCACAGTTTTATTGTTGGTGCGCGAACTTGGAATTACGGTATTTAGATTTGTCGTAATCAAAGATGGTGTGATTCCAGCAAATCGCGGCGGAAAATTGAAAACGCTGTTACAAAATTTAGGAATCGGTTGGTATCTCTTGCCTTTGCCAGATTCCTTTGCCGATGCGAAGTTACTCTGGATGATTGTGACCTTAGTTTTAACTTACGTGACAGGTTGGCGTTATCTGTCTGATTGGAAGCGACTTACTAAGCAGTAAGTTCATTTTCGCGTAATTTCGCCCGATTTATACCTCTTAATACGCGACTTTATGCACAAATGTCAGCATTATTGGCCTGTGAGGTCCATTCGCGGATGATTGTTACAGTCACGCTCAATCCCAGCATCGATCGAACTGTTTCGATGAAGGCGCTGAAGGTTGGTTCGGTTAATCGAGTTGAATTGACTTCAGTCGACCCAGGTGGAAAAGGCGTAAATGTTTCGCGGGCACTTGATGCGTTCGGTGTTAAAACTTATGCGATTTTAGTTTGTGGCGATTTAGGCGCCCATTGGTTTGATTCTAAGTTTGATGAACTACACATACCGCACGCAATCATTCATGCCGAAGGTATAACTCGAAATAACATCACGATTGTCGAATCTGATGGTTCGGTTACCAAATTAAATGAACCGGGAATTACGCTTACTAAAAAATTGATTGATGATGTTAAAGAATCACTCGATGCCATTGAAATTGATGGTAAATGGGTGGTGTTTGCAGGCAAATTAAATCCAGGTGCGCCGGTTGATACCTATAAAGAGCTGGCCCAATTTGCCCGAGATCGCGGCGCCAAAATTGCCATCGACGGCAGTGGACCGGAATTTAAGAGCGCACTAGAAGTTAAACCTGATTTAATCAAACCAAATCAATATGAATTAGCCGAACTGGTTGGTCGAAATTTAAACAATATTCAAGATGTCATCACCGCTTGCCGCGAAGTGATTGCCCGAGGCGTGGGCCAAGTTTTATGTTCGCTGGGTGTTGATGGCGCAATTTTGGTTACCAAAGATGAAGTAATTCATTGCGAACCAGAAACTGCGGCAAGTGGTACTCCAGTTGGAGCCGGCGATATTTTGCTAGCAATTTACATTGGTGGCGGGGCTGTGCCACACGCTCTAAAGAATGCGATCGCCTGGTCTGCCGCATCAGTGCCACTTTCCGGAACTGCAATTCCAACTAAAGCGCAAGCAGCAGCAGTAGGTGTTCGTGAAAATAAAGAGATTAATGATGATCGTAAATTGATGGAGGTGCACTAATGTCAGTCTTTGCACCTGAATTAGTTGATCTCCAATTTAGCGCATCCGATAAAACTGATGCGATTCGGCAATTAGCGACCAAAGTTGTGGCAGCTGGCCGGGGTAGCGATGTTGATCAAATTACTAAAGATGTTTTAGCGCGAGATGAAATGGGCACGCCACAAGTTGATGGCGTAGCGATTCCACATGCCAGATCTGGTGCAGTTACAAAATCTTCAGTTGCCGTTGCCCGAATTAAATCGGGTGCTACTGGCGTAATTTTCGATGAATCCGAAGGTCCGGCAGAAGTTTTATTTATGATTTTGGTGCCAGATTCTGCTGGCAATGAACATATCGATATTTTGTCTGGTCTGGCCCGGCGATTGATGGATCCAGATTTCACTTCCGGACTTCGCACCACTACCGATGCGAGCGCATTGGTAAAACTATTAAATGAAAGCGGAAACTAATGAAGATCGTTGCGGTTACTTCGTGTGCAACCGGTATTGCGCATACTTATATGGCAGCCGAAGCGCTCGAGCGCGCCGGAAAAGCAGCTGGCCACGAAATGATTGTGGAAACCCAAGGCGCCGGTGGATATAAGCCAACGCCAGTCGAGGTCATTAAAAGCGCTGACGTAGTTATCTTTGCCAACGATGTCGGAATTCGCGACGTTGATCGCTTCGACGGTTGCAAAATTGTGCAAGCGATTCCAAAGCAAGCTATCAAAGATGCGGCGGCGCTAATCAAACAAGCCGAGGAGTTAGCCGGCAAGTAATAAATAGATTTCTTGGGGAGAAGCTTCTTCCAAGAAAAACACAACTAAATAGCAAGAGTCGTTTACAAAAGTTGTAAATGATTATTCAAACAAAAGAAAGGGAACTTCCGTGAGTTCTGCTTCTAATGT
>JBDKLQ010000099.1:0-16922 GCA_039795555.1 Actinomycetota bacterium | reverse complement strand
AACTGTTGCAGTTCTAGGTACTGCGCTACTTGCCGATAGTTTTAATGTGGCAAATACAATGCCAAATATTATTTATAACTTAATGGTTGGCGGCGCGCTTACTGCAATCTTTGTTCCGCAGTTGGTAAAAAGTAAATCAGATGCAGATGGTGGTTTGGATTTTGCCTCAAGATTAGTAACCACAATTAGTTTAATTCTTGGCGCACTTGTAATTATTGGTGTTATTTTTGCACCAGCGTTGGTTCGAATTTATGCACCAGAATTTTCAGAACCAGGTTTTGAACATATTTATGAATTAACTCTGGCAATGATGCGAATCTGCTTGCCGCAAATATTCTTCCTTGGGTTATTCACGATGCTCGGCCAGGTCGCCAATTCTCGAGGATCTTTTGCACCAATGATGTGGGCGCCAATCGCCAATAATCTGGTTGGCATCGCGCTACTAAGTTATTTCATCATTTTGGTACCTAAATTCACGGCAGAGACCATCACTGACGCTCAAGTCGCAATACTGGGTTGGGGCACAACGGCGGGCGTGATTGTTCAAGCGTTATTGGTGATTCCAGCCGTAAAAAAGACCGGTTTTCATTTAAAGATTCGGTTTGGATTGCATGGGCTTGGCAAATCATTTTCACTTGCTGGCTGGACTTTAGTTTATGTATTAATTTCACAACTAGGTTATTTAGTAACAGTAAGTGTTGCAACCAGCGCTGCGGTTCGAAGTGCACAAGCTGGAATTACAACTGGTGTCGGCATAACACCATTTCAGAATGCGTATTATGTAATGATGCTTCCTTACGGAATTGTGACCATTTCATTAATTACTGCGTTGCTGCCACATATTTCAGAGTTGGCAATTAAGAAAGATCGCGACGGAGTGCGTAATGAATTAATTCGTGCAATCCGAATGGTTGGCGTGATAACAGTGCCAGCGGGAATGGCATTCTTTTTACTAGGTCCATTAATGACCAGTACTATCTTTATTGGAATTCCATATGAAGATGGTTTGTATATGGGTTATGTCTTGTCTGCGCTAGGTGTTGGTCTAGTTACATTTAGTATCAATATTATTTTGTTACGCGGTTTTAATGCTTTCGAAGATACCAGAACTCAAGTGCCATCGATTATTTTAATAAATGTAATCTCGGTGCTGCTCTCTTATCTTTTCTTAAATCTTTTAGATCCAGAATGGGTAACGGTTGGATTAGGCGCAGCGTTCTCTATTAGTTATGTACTTGGACTTCCTTACACCTTATTTTTACTTAAGCGTCATACCGGAACATTGCGAATTAGAGAATTCTTTGGTCAACATGTTAAGTTGATGTTGGCTTCATTTATTGCAATGTTTCCGCTTTATATAGTTGCCCAGTTCTGGCAGGGAATTAATCAATTTTCACCGCTGCCAATTCGAATACTAGAAGTGTTGGTATTCATTGTTTTAGGTGCGATTGGTTACTTTTTGGTAGCGCAGCGGATGAAAGTCGCTGAAATTGGCGTGATGATGGAATACTTGCCCGGCCTTCGTGGTTTAGGTAAAAGAAAGAAAGATAAGTGATGAGCGAAATTCATAACTTGGTAATTGTCGGATCAGGTCCGGCTGGATACACCGCTGCGATTTATGCAGCACGCGCACAGCTCAATCCGCTGGTCTATGAAGGCGCGATTACCGCAGGTGGTGCGCTAATGAACACCACTGAGGTTGAGAATTTCCCAGGTTTCACAGAAGGCATCATGGGTCCAGAGTTGATGGACAGCATGCGCAAACAAGCAAAGCGATTTGGTGCAAATTTAATTACTGATGACATTGTTGAAATGGATCTTGGTGGAGATGTTAAAACTCTAAAAGATGGCAGTGGCAATGTAGTTAAAGCAAAAGCAGTAATTCTTGCAACTGGCTCGGCATATAAAGAGATTGGTTTAGAGAACGAGAAACGTTTATCAGGTCGCGGAGTTTCTTGGTGCGCTACTTGTGATGGTTTCTTTTTCCGTGATCAAGTAATTGCTGTGGTTGGTGGCGGCGACTCTGCGATGGAAGAAGCAAATTTCCTAACAAAGTTTGCAAGTAAAGTTGTTTTAATTCATCGTCGCGACACTTTGCGCGCCTCAAAAATTATGGCAGAGCGCGCACAGAACAATCCCAAGATTGAATTTGTATTTAACACTGAAGTTACCGATGTACTTGGTGCAGATAAAGTCGAAGCGCTACAACTTAAGAATACAAAGACCGGAGAAGTCACCACTCGTGAATTCACTGGTTTATTTGTGGCGATTGGTCATTCACCACGTTCAGAGCTACTTGCAGGACAGATTTCTTTGGATGGCGAAGGTTATGTTCAAGTTGAGGGACGAAGTACTCGCACCAACTTAAAGGGTGTCTTCGCATGTGGCGATTTAGTTGACCACACCTACCGCCAAGCGATTACCGCAGCAGGCTCGGGTTGCCAAGCAGCCTTAGATGCAGAGCGTTTCCTGGCGCATTAGTTCTGGCGCATTAGTTATTGTTTACCAATTAGAAAGTTGTGAAATAGGAGTTAAAAATGGGAGCACCATCAGTTACAGCAGCAAATTTTCAGGCAGAGGTTTTGAATTCAGATAAACCAGTATTGGTTGATTTCTGGGCCGAATGGTGTGGACCTTGCCGAATGGTTGCTCCAATTCTCGATGAGATTGCAGCAGAGCATGGTGAGAAGTTAAAGATCGTAAAGCTAAATACAGATGAAGAATCTGCACTCGCAATTCAGTATGGCGTGCAATCAATCCCTACTCTTCACGTATTTAAGGGCGGACAGGTCGTAAAGACTGTAATTGGCGCTAAGCCGAAGCCTGCGCTACTTAAAGATCTAGCTGAATTTATCTAGAGATTTACCGAAGAGCATGATCGAAGTCCTGCTTCGACCAGGCGATAGTGGAGATTTGGTAAACCAAGTCATCACATCGCTAAATCGAATCGGTTTATTGCATTCCACTCCAGAAGTTTTCGATAAAAGCGTTGCTGATGCGGTTGCGCTCTTTCAACAACAACGCGGATTAACTTCGACCGGAAATGTAAACGACCAGACTTTCCAAGCACTTGAAGAAGCTCGTTGGAAGCTAGGCGATCGCTCACTTTATTTACAACCTTCACCGTTAATGCGCGGTGATGATGTTGCGCAATTACAGAGCCGCTTAACCGATATGGGTTTTGATTGTGGGCGAGTAGATGGAATTTTTGGCCCTAAAACTGAAAGTGCGATTAAAGAATTTCAAAAATCTGTCGGCGCAGTGGTTGATGGTAAATGTGGTCCGGCAACAATTACCGCATTAATTCGATTAACAAAAACGGTTGCTGGTGGTGCGCCGACTAAATTACGTGAAGCTGCACGACAACAAAGTCGTGGACCAGCTCTTGCTGGAAAAGTAATTGTAATTAACCCAGCGCGCGGCGGTAATAATTTTGGTGTTGAAGCAAATGGTGTAAAAGAATCTGAAATTACTTACGATATTGCCACACGCGTTGAAGGACGTTTATTAGCTTTAGGTGCCAGTGTTTTCTTAACTCGTGGACCACAGAATGATCCAACTGAATCAGAACGTATTGCGCTAACAAATAAGAGTAATGCAGATTTGATGCTCTCTTTAAATTGCGATACTTACAAAAATGAATTAGCGCATGGTGTTGCAACTTATTCTTATGGCAGCGACGCACATGGTGTGCACTCTGTAGTCGGTGATCGTTTCGCATCTTTAGTACAGAGAGAGATTTGCGCTCGTACTGATTTACAAGATTGCGGAGTTCATTCAAAGACTTGGGATTTGCTTCGATTGGTTAGCGCTCCTGCGGTTCGAATTGATTTGGGGTATTTAAGTAACCCTGGTGATGCCGATCGATATAAGCGCGCAGAATTTAGAGATTTGATTGCAGAATCTTTGGTAATTGCAATTCAACGCCTCTATTTAGCAGCCGAAGATGATGCCAAAACCGGGACTTTGCGTATTTCTGACCTAAAACGCGCAGGTTTAAGAATTAATTAATTTCCACCAAGTTAATAAATATGGAAAACTATCCCAATGACTGAACTGCGCCATACGACTGGAGATTCACTAGAACTCGAGAATCGTTTTGCAACTCGAGCGGCGCATATGAAGCCTTCTGAAATTCGTTCTTTATTTGCAGTGGCATCTCGCCCAGATATCGTTTCTCTTGCTGGTGGTATGCCAAATTTATCTGCGCTACCAATGGACATGATGGCGGAAGTTGTTCGCGATCTTGTTGCCACAAATGGCACTGAAGCTTTGCAATACGGTAGCGGTCAAGGTCATCCATTACTTCGCGAACAAATCTGTGAAGTTATGGCGCTTGAAGGAATTCGCGCTAATCCTGATGATGTAATTGTGACAACCGGTTCACAACAAGCATTAGATTTAATTTCTAGAATCTTCATTGATCCAGGCGATGTAGTTTTAGTAGAAGCGCCTTCATATGTTGGTGCGCTCGGAACTTTTTCGCAGTATCAGGCAGCGCCGGTACATGTTGAAACAGATGATGATGGCATGGTCCCAGCGGCGTTAGTTGAGGCAATCAAGTCCGTTCGTTCGGCTGGCCGAAAAATTAAATTCTTATATTTGATTCCAAATTACCAAAATCCAACTGGCGTGATGCTTTCTGCAGATCGTCGCACTGAAATTTTGGAGATTTGTGCTCGCGAAGAGATTTTTATCGTTGAAGATAACCCTTACGGACTTCTAGGTTTTGATCGACCATCCCCAAATGCGATGCGTGCGCAGGATTCTGAGAATGTCATCTATTTAGGTTCATTCTCGAAGACCATCGCATCAGGCCTGCGCGTTGGTTGGGCGCTGGTGCCACAGTCAATTAAAGACAAGATTGTGATCGCATCAGAATCTTCAATTCTCTGCCCTTCTAATTTCACACAATTAACAATTTCTAGCTATTTGAAGGATCAGCCTTGGCGCGATCAGATCGCATCTTTCGTTGATTTATACCGCGTTCGTCGAGATGCAATGCTTGAATCATTAGAAGCGCATTTTCCTAAGGAAGCTACTTGGACACGTCCTGGTGGTGGATTTTATGTTTGGATAACTCTGCCGCCTGAAATTGATACTAAAGCGATGGTGCCAAAAGCGATTGTGGCAAAAGTTGCTTATGTTCCTGGTAGCGCATTTTATGCAGATGGATTTGGTTCTTGGCAGATGCGACTTTCATATTGCCACCCAACGCCAGAACGTATTCGTGAAGGTGTAAAAGCTTTGGGTGCGGTTGTAAAGCAAGAGCTAGCCTCGCGCGCTGGATATCAACTTAACTAAACGTTTCAAATCTTCAGCGCCTGAGTATTCGACAATAATTTCACCTTTGCCCCCTGCGCTTTGGATTTTAACTCGGGTATCAAGTACATCGCCTAATTGCTCGCCAAGCTCTTTAAGCTCTGGGCTCTCTTTCTTGCCGCCACCAGATTTATTTTTCTTGCTTGAAGGTTTGCTAATTGCGATGATCTCTTCAACGCTTCGAACCGATAAACCTTCGGCAACAATTCGGTTTGCAAGTTTTTCTATCGCAGCGCTATCTGCCAAACCAAGTAGTGCGCGGGCATGACCAGCACTAATTGTGCCGGCGGCAACTTTCTGTTGAACACTAGTTGGCAAATTCAGTAAGCGCATCATGTTTGTAATTACAGTTCGTGATCGACCAAGTTTCTGTGCCAGCTCTTCTTGGGTGCAATTAAAATCATTTAGTAATTGTGAATAGGCCGCACCTTCTTCGAGTGCGTTTAATTGTGAGCGATGAATATTTTCAATAAGGGCTTCGCGTAATAATTCATTATTTGGAGTTTGGCGAATAATGACCGGAATTTGCTTTAAACCCGCTAGTTTTGAAGCGCGAAGTCGACGCTCTCCCATGATTAATTCATAGCGCGCACCAACTTTACGAACCACTGGCGGTTGCAGAATTCCGATTTCCTTTATGGATGCAACTAATTCTTGTAGCGCTTCTTGATCAAATACAGTTCTTGGTTGGCGCGGGTTTGGATCAATTAAATTGATATCGATTTCATCTTGTGCGCCAACAATTTCTGGCACATCGTTATTGTTTACAGTTAATGGAATTAGCGCATCTAAATTTGTACCTAGTCCACCGCGTTTAGCCATTATGCAATATCCCCTGATTTGTTCAGTAATTTGTAATCTATTCGCACTACATTTGAATCAAAAGCTTTTCCGCGTTCTGCAATTTCACGAGCAACTTGCATATATGCAACTGCGCCGGTTGATGATGGATCGTAAGTCATAACAGTTTGTGAATACGATGGCGCTTCAGATAAACGGACTGCACGCGGAATAGGGATATCGATTAATTCGCGTGGAAAATGTGAACGAACATTTGCAACCACATCATTTGCAAGTCTGGTTCGTGAATCAAACATGGTTAAAACAATGGTTGATAAAGTTAAATCTGGATTTAATCGCTGTTTAACAATTTTGTAAGTTTCTAATAATTGTGACAAGCCTTCAAGTGCGTAATATTCACATTGAATTGGAATTAAAACTTCAGTTGCCGCAGAGAAGGCATTGACTGTTAATAATCCTAAACTTGGTGGGCAATCAATAAAAATATAATCGTAATTTTCTTTAATTTCATTTAGCGCATCTTTTAACCTTGATTCACGTGCAACCATTGAAACTAAATTAATTTCAGCTTGCGCTAAAGATGTATTTGATGGAATGCAATCTAAAGCTGGAAAACCTGCGCACTTTTGAATTACATCTTTAACTTGCGCGGTGCCCATCAATACTTCGTAAACACCCATCGAAATGCGATGCTCTACCCCAAGTGCGGTTGAGGCATTTCCTTGAGGATCTAGATCTACGACCAGAACCCGAAGGCCCTCCATAGAGAGGGCTGCGGCTACATTTACTGCGGTAGTGGTCTTACCGACCCCGCCTTTTTGGTTTGCTACGACAAAGATGCGCCCTTTAGCGGGGGCCGGCATGGGTTCTTTTAAGCGGCGCGTTCCGACAACCTTCGAGGTTGTTTCACGTGGAACATCTACCATGTCCCGAACTCTAGCGTTTTACTTCGACAACTCTCGCCAAAGGGATGTCTTCTAACTCAATTTCATGCACGATCGCCCCTGGAATTTCAGCTGCCTCTGCCGCTGCAGCCTCACCTTTCATCGCCAAAAGGGAGCCACCAGGTTTAATTAGGTGTTTTGAGATCGCCCAGAGTTTAGATAATGGGGCAACTGCGCGGGCAGTTACATAGTCGTACTGCCCTTTTTCGGATTCAGCCTTACCTCTTTTAACTATTACCCCGAGCCCTTGTACTGCTTCCTCCAAGAAGGTTACGCGGCGTTGCAGGGGTTCTAGCAAGGTTACCTTTAGATCCGGGCGAGCAAGCGCGATAACAATCCCCGGCAAACCAGCTCCGGAGCCAATATCAATGACCGAGGCCCCCTCTTTCATGAGGGTTGAGACTGGGATGCAGTTAAGGATATGGCGCTCCCAGATTCGATCAGCTTCGCGGGGGCCGATTAATCCACGCTCAATTCCAGGCCCTTTTAGGAATTCGGCATAGGCCTGCGCCTCTGCCTCGCGCTCTGGAAAGTGTTTCACGTGAAACCTAAATTTAATTAGGGAAGATAACTACAAAACGGTTTGGGTCTTCGCCCTCAGACTCTGAAGATAGCCCAAGATCCTGTATGCGATCGTGGACAATTTTCCGCTCAAATGCGTTCATTGGGGCTAGTTTGATAGGTGCGCCAGATGCCTTCGCCTCTGCCGCTTTCTCATCAGCTAGCGCCTTTAAATCTGTACGGCGGTTCTCGCGGTATCCGCTGATATCGAGCATTAGACGGCTACGGTCGCCGGTTGAGCTCTGAACTGCTAGACGAGTTAGCTCTTGGAGCGCATCAAGGACCTCGCCATCGCGGCCAACCAGGTTATCGAGCTTGGCTCCCACGATCGCTACCGATGCGCGGTTATTCTCTACATCGATATCGATATCGCCATCTAGATCAGCAATATCTAATAGCGCTTCAAGGTAATCAGCTGCAATATCGCCCTCTTCTTCAAGTTTAGCGACTGGCTTTACCTCAACCTCTTTAACTGTCTTTTCTGTCATGATTTATCCTTTTTGATAGGTTTATACCTAAATACCCTTATTTATCGGCGTTTACTTACGCTTCTTCTTTTTTGGTTGCTTTCGCTGGCCTTGTGGTGCCTGTGGTTTTGGCTCTTCGGTTGGAAGCTCAATTAGCCCTTTGGCTGCCTTCTTCTTCTGCAACTCTTCATAAGCAGGTGAACCTGGGGTTGGGTTTCGTTTGATCACGTAATACTGCTGGCCCCATGTCCAGAAGTTTGTAGTCGACCAATAAATTAAAACACCGATTGGGAAGTTAACGCCTGAGATTGCAAAAATAATCGGAAATAAATACAACATAATTTTCTGTTGTTGCAAAATCATATTGTTTGGATCGTCATTTTTTGGCATTCCTTTAACCATTAACTGACGTTGTGTTGTGTAAGTTGATGCAGACATCAAAATAATCAAGAACACAGTTACAAGTTTTACGGTGGTGCTTGATGATCCAAGGAATGTTTCAGAAATTGGTGCACCTAAAAATTTTGCATTAGCAGCTGATTCAACATCTGCCATTGTTAAAACACCGCGAGGTTTTGCTTGGCCAATTCCATTAAGCACTGTAAAGAGCGCGAACATGATTGGTGCCTGCGCAAGAATAGGGAAACACGAAGCTAATGGATTTGTTTTGTGATCTTTGTAAAGCTTCATCATCTCTTCAGATTGCTTTTGGCGATCATCTTTGTAGCGGGTTTGAATCTCTTTCATTTTTGGCGCTAGCGCGGTCATAGCTCTTTGGCTCTTAATTTGCTTAACGAAAAGCGGAATTAAAATGATACGAATTAATAACACTAGGCCAATAATTGAGAGCGTCCAAGTAACACCACTGCCTGAACCAAATACTGGAGTTAGGGCATCATGAATAACCATGATGACCCAAGAAACGGCTGTGTATAGCGCATTCATTATGCTGCCCATTTATTTACTCCCGTACTACTGAATTTGCCTTGTATTTGTGGGTTTTTTACATAGTTTTCAAAATAGTTTTCTGAAACATAATCAACACCGCCGTGTGAAAATGGATTGCACCTTACAAGTCTCCATGCAATTAGTGGCAACCCCGCTAAGTTGTGAATTTCCAACGCATCAACTGCGTAATGCGAACACGATGGATAATATTTACATTTAGGACCAATGGTCATATCGATCCATCGAGATAAGGTTTTTTGGTATAACTTAATCAGCAAGATAAAAGGCAGCACCAAAATCCTCATGCGTTTACCTGCTCGGATTTTTTCGAAATTTTTTCTAATAATGATTCGGTTTCATAAAACGCGTTCTCTGGTTTTTTCATAGCGCGGACAACCAATAGGGTTCCGTTTGGGAGTTGATTTAATTTTTCGCGAACTGCGTGGCGGATCTGGCGCGCAATGCGATGGCGCACCACAGAGTTGCCTACAGATTTTCCTACAATTAAACCCAACTTCGCTGGTTGGTTGTTATTTGCTGAATATAGGTAGCCGATTAAAGAGGTGCCGGTGATTCTGCGACCCAATTTGGTGGCAGTGGCGAACTCAGAACTACTTTTTATTCTCGCGCTATTTGGTAGCACTAGAACCGCTTAAAAGGTTTCTGCTTACGCTGAAAGCTTTGCGCGTCCCTTTGCGCGGCGTGCAGATAACACAGCGCGGCCGGCGCGGGTTGCCATACGTGCGCGGAAGCCATGCTTCTTGGCGCGGCGGCGGTTATTTGGCTGGAAGGTGCGCTTCATTTAATACTCCTACTTAAATCTTCTTTAGGTCACAGTAAATACGGGGGAAGTTGATGAGGCGCCGATTTTATGCTCTTGGGGATAACTGGGGCAAACCAGGGTTTTGACCCCTTCCGGTCGGTTTTCGCTGTGGATAACCACTTGCTTTTCTGGGAAGTACCCTTTAAGTTCCGCCTATCCACAGGGGTCGAAGGTTAAACCACTGGTTTAGACCACAGGTTGTGGATAACTTTGTGGATAACTATTTTGGGGAGGCTCAATGTCAGAGACGCAGGTCCAAGAGGATCTAACTGCTCTTTGGGGCCGGGTTATCAGCCAGGTAGCAGGTGATGGTCCCAATAAAGCGGTCCTCGAACTGGCAAAACCACTTGGTTTATTAAAAGGCACCGGCGCTCCTAATTTAATTATCGCCACCCCTAATGCATTTGTTAAAGACATTATCGATGTGCGTTTACGAAACGCAATTACTGAAAGTTTGGCGGCAACCTTAAACGAGAAAATTAATTTCGCGGTTACTGTCGATGAAAGTTTGGAACTGCCAGATGCTCCTGAACCAATACATGATCAAGAAAGCAATCAAGTAAACAACCATGGAATAAATAGTGGCGAAGCTGTAATCCGTCGCGAGGACGTTCAAAAGCCAGCTGGCTCTGATGCGCTAAACCCTCGCTACATCTTCGAAACATTTGTGATTGGTGCATCTAACCGTTTTGCGCATGCGGCGGCACTGGCAGTTTCAGAAGCTCCAGCTAAGGCTTATAACCCGTTATTTATTTACGGCGAATCAGGTCTTGGAAAAACCCACTTATTACACGCGATTGGCGCATATGCAAAAGAGTTATATCCAAACGTGCGCGTTAGATATGTGTCTTCTGAAGAGTTTACAAATGATTTTATTAATTCGATTCGTGATGATAAATCAAATAGTTTTCAAAAACGTTACCGTGATCTAGATATTTTGTTGGTTGATGATATTCAATTTTTAGAAAACAAAGAGCGAACTCAAGAAGAGTTCTTCCACACTTTTAACACTTTGTATAACGCGAACAAACAGATTGTTATCTCTAGTGATCGCCCGCCAAAACAGTTAACAACTTTGGAAGATCGTTTACGTTCTCGCTTTGAGTGGGGTTTAATTACAGATATTCAACCACCAGAACTTGAAACCCGAATTGCGATTCTACGAAAGAAAGCAGCGCAAGAGCGTTTGAATGCACCAGATGATGTTTTGGAATACATCGCTTCGAAAATATTTACAAACATTCGCGAACTCGAGGGTGCGCTAATTCGTGTTACTGCTTTTGCTTCTTTGAACCGTCAGCCAGTTGACATGGCGCTTGCGGAAATTGTTTTAAAGGATTTAATTCCTAGTGATGCCTCGTCCTCAATTAATGCCGCAACCATCATGGCGCAAACAGCCGCTTATTTCTCTTTAAGTGTTGATGATTTATGCGGCACTTCCAGGTCTCGAGTTTTAGTAAATGCGCGCCAGATCGCAATGTATTTATGCCGCGAACTCACTGAACTTTCACTACCGAAAATTGGTCAGCAGTTCGGCGGCCGTGATCACACCACAGTTATGCACGCTGATCGAAAGATCCGCGAACTTATGGCGGAGCGTCGTTCTATCTACAACCAGGTAAATGAGCTCACCAGCCGTATTAAGCAGCAAGGGAAGTAGCTTGTGGAGAACATGTGGATAACTGTGGAAAACAAGCGTATTTCTGGGGATTACGGGTTGGGGATATCTAAACTTTTACTTAAAGGTTTCGTTTTCCTCTCTTTTTTCCCACAGCTTTCTCCACAGTTGTTTATGAGTGTTTTAAAGAGAAATGCGCTTTCGAAGTGGGAAGAGTTCTGTAATTACAAAAAGGTAATTTTATTAACCCACATATCAACAGCGGTTATTACTACTAACTATTTAAATAAAACTTTTCTAATAAAAGTACCTAAGATGAGTTTCCAAGGAGCGGCGTAATGAAATTTACAATCGAACAGAGCAAACTAGTTGATGTTGTTAACTGGGTTTCTCGTAGCCTCTCAAGTAGACCAATCCAAACCGCTTTGTTAGGTATTGTGATTGATGCCGAAGGCAACAAAGTCACTCTTTCAGGATCTGATTTAGAGACCGCTAGCCGCGCAACCACAGATGCAGATATTGCAACACCAGGAAAAGTTTTAGTGCCAGGAAAGCTACTAGCGGACATTTCAAGATCGTTACCTAATAAACCAGTAACCATCCAATTAGATGGCACTCGCGTATTAGTAAATGCCGGAAGCGCCAAATTCACACTTCCGGTGCTGCCGATTAATGAGTACCCAAACCTTCCTGAGATGCCGGAAGCGCTAGGCGTGATCGATGCAGATTTATTTAATGAAGCAGTGGCGCAAGTAGCAACCGCAGCAGGTAAAGATGATTCGCTTCCTTCTTTAACCGGTGTACATGTTGAAGTTAATGGAGAAAACATCACAATGGCAGCGACGGACCGCTACCGTTTAGCGGTTCGCGAATTAACTTTCAGTCCAGCAAGGCCAAATACTGAAGCAGTTGCGTTGATTCGCGCTCGCACCTTGCACGATGCTGCAAAAACATTAGCAACCGCAAAAAACGTAAATATTGCGCTGGCGCCGGCGGCATCTAACGATCGTTTAGCTGGATTCCAAAGCGAAACTAAATCAACCACCACTCGTTTATTAGATGGCACCTTCCCTCCATATCGCCACCTGCTACCGCAAGAATCATTAACCACCACCGTAATTGAAGTTGCACCATTTTTAGATGCGGTTCGCCGCGTAGCTTTAGTTACAGATAAAACCATTCCACTTAAATTAACTTTCACGGGCAACTCAGTTACTTTAGAAGCCGGCGGCGGAGATGAAGCTCAAGCAAACGAAGTCTTTGAAATAAACAAAACCGGAGAAGATTTATCAATCGCATTTAACCCTAACTACTTATTAGACGGCCTTCACGCAATCAACGCTCCGTTTGCTCAAATCTCTTTTAACACCGCAAGCAAGGCGGCGATTATTATGGGTAAAAAGAGTGCAGATGCTCCGGCGACCGACAACTTTAAATATTTATTAATGCCAACAAAGTTCGCTTACTAACCAAATAATAAAACCAATAAACACATGTATGTAAGCAAGCTTTCGTTAACCAACTTTCGCTCTTACGCACAATTAGATTTATCTCTAACCCCGGGTGTGACTACATTTGTTGGAAATAACGGGGCCGGTAAAACCAACATTGCAGAGAGTTTGATTTTCCTTGCGTTTCTATCTTCACATCGCACGCCCACCAATCAACCGCTCATATCACTTGGGGCAGATCAAGCAGTTGTAAGAACTGAAATTGTACGCGGGGACCGAAACCTACAAATTGATTTAGAAATCAACGCTAATAAAGCGAACCGCGCAAAAATAAATCAAAACCCCACAAAATCTCAAAGAGAGATTTTAGGTGCTTGCCAAGTTATCTACTTCTCCCCTGAGGATTTAGATCTAGTTCGTGGTGAGCCAACCAACCGGCGAGACTTTCTAGACAAATTACTAATTACTAAAACCCCACGATTAGCAGGTGTTTTAAGCGATTTTGAGCGAGTTTTAAAACAAAGAAACACGCTACTTAGATGCCGCGCGCCACAATCTGCACTCACACCATGGACCGAACAACTAGTTACTTTTTCTTCAGTAATTACAGCAGAAAGAATTGCATTAGTAGAACAATTAAACCCTTTAGTAACAGCGAATTACAAAGAGTTAAATGAGGTTAAAATTGCTTCTTTAATTTATAAATCAAATATTGAAGCGTTATCAACAAATCAAGAGGCAAATAAGAAATTAATCGAAGAGAAGCTGCATGAACTTCAATACCAAGAAATTGAACGAGGTGTAACTTTAGTTGGACCACACCGCGATGATTTAATTCTGCAACTAGGAGAATTCCCAGCAAAAGGATATGCAAGCCACGGAGAGTCTTGGTCGTTTGCAATTTCTTTAAAAATCGGCGCACTTGAATTATTAAAAACCCAAGGTTTGGATCCAATTTTAATCCTCGATGATGTTTTTGCAGAGCTAGATACCAACCGCAGAGCTAGATTGGTGCAAGCGACCAAATTAGCCGAGCAAACAATCGTCACCGCTGCGGTCGAAGGAGATTTACCTGCTGACTTAAATGATCAACGTTTCCATGTATCCAATGGCAAGGTTTCTAAATGAGCGGCCGTGATATCGCTTTAGATCTTTACAACACATTTAAAGGTGGGCGGAAAAGTTTTGCCACAAAAAATAAACCAGATAGCGCGCGCGATGCAGGAGAGCCAAAACCAATCGGAGAATTAATAGATCAATTAGTTTCGCAGCGCGACTGGAAGGATGGGTTATCCGAAGGAGAGATATTTGTTCGTTGGCGAGAGGTAGTTGGTGAAGAGATTGCTACAAAATGTGAACCAATCGAAATAAAAAACGAGAAGCTATTAATCCAATGCACTTCAACCGCATGGGCAACCCAATTAAATTTAATTAAGAACCAACTTCTTGATTCAATTCAAAACGTTGCTCCTGGAATTAAAGAGCTAGAAATTCTTGGCCCCAACGCCCCAAGTTGGCGAAAAGGGCTCCGCACAGTTCAAGGCTTTCAAGGCCCTCGTGATACCTACGGCTAAAACCCACCCACAAAGCTGCGCTATAAACCCCTAATTTCCACGCTCTAGCCCCTTTTAGGGGTATTCCATGTCGTGATTTACCACTAGGATTTGGGAATGTCCCCACGGTTTTGGGGCCTGGCTGGCGATTTAAGCGCTTTAAGCCAAATTCGTACCTACAGGAGGTCTCATGGCTGAGAAGCAATATGACGCCTCTGCGATCACGGTCCTTGAGGGCCTCGAGGCGGTCCGAAAGCGCCCAGGCATGTACATCGGCTCAACCGGCGAACGCGGTCTTCACCATTTGGTTTATGAAGTAGTTGATAACTCAGTTGATGAAGCAATGGCAGGTGTTTGCGATCGCATCGACGTAACTTTGTTAGCAGATGGCGGCGTAGAAGTTATTGATAATGGCCGCGGCATCCCAGTTGATATCCATCCAGTTGAAAAGAAGCCAGCGCTTGAAGTTGTACTAACAGTTTTACACGCCGGCGGAAAATTTGGTGATGGCGGCTATTCAGTCTCTGGCGGATTACATGGCGTTGGTATCTCGGTGGTAAACGCACTTTCCAAAGTTGTGCAAGTAGAAGTACAAAGAGATGGTTTTTTCTGGTCACAAAGTTATCAATTAGGTGTTCCTGATGCACCGGTAGCAAAAGGTAAAACCACCGACAAACACGGAACCACAGTTCGCTTCTATCCTTCAGAAGAAATTTTTGAAACTACAGATTTCTCGTTTGAAATTTTATCTAACCGTTTCCGTGAAATGGCATTTTTAAATAAGGGTTTAACAATTGCCTTAAAAGATATGCGCGCTGGACATGTTGATGAAAAAGGCGAACAACTAGAAGTTGTTTATCACTACGAAGGCGGAATTGTAGATTTTGTTAAATATATTAATTCAACTCGTGGCGAGCTACATAAATCAATTATTGCTTTAGAACAAGAAGATAAAAAGAAGAAGATGGCTTTAGAAATAGCCATGCAATGGAATTCTGGTTTCTCCGAATCAGTATTTACTTTCGCAAATGCAATCAATACCCACGAAGGCGGAACCCACGAAGAGGGTTTCCGAACCGCACTTACCTCAGTGGTAAATAAGTTTGGCGAAGATTGGGGATTTATCCGCAAGAAGGAAGATCGCCTAACCGGAGAAGATATTCGCGAAGGTCTAACCGCAATTGTTTCTATCAAAATTTCGGAACCACAATTTGAAGGTCAAACCAAAACCAAACTTGGCAACACCGAAGCAAAAACTTTTACCCAAAAGTGCGTAAATGAAGCTTTAACTGAGTGGTTTGAGAAGAATCCAACCGAAGGCAAAGATATTGTTCGAAAAAGCATTGATGCAGCTGCAGCCCGTGTCGCAGCTCGCAAGGCACGCGACTTATCCCGAAACCGAAAAGGTTTATTAGAAGGACGCGGCATGCCAGGCAAGTTAGCTGATTGCCAATGGACCGATCCAGAAAAATGCGAACTTTATATTGTCGAAGGTGATTCTGCAGGCGGATCTACAAAAGGTGGGCGCGACTCCAAGTATCAAGCAGTATTACCAATTCGTGGCAAGATTCTTAATGTTGAAAAAGCTCGCATTGATCGAGTTCTACAGAACAACGAAGTCCAAGCTTTAATTACCGCACTTGGTACTGGCGTTCACGATGACTTTGATTTAGCAAAACTTCGTTATCACAAAATCATTTTGATGGCTGATGCTGATGTTGATGGCCAACATATCCGCACTTTGTTATTAACTTTGCTATTTAGATTTATGCGACCATTAATCGAACATGGTCATGTTTATTTGGCGCAACCACCTCTTTATAAATTGAAATGGGCAGGCAAAGAACCGGTTGAATATGCCTTCAGTGATAAAGAGCGCGACGGCATGATCAAAATTGGTATTGACGCCGGCAAACGCTTACCAAAAGAAGATGGTATTCAACGCTTTAAAGGTCTTGGCGAAATGCCAGCTAAAGAACTTTGGGATACCACTATGGACCCTGAACATCGGGTGCTAATCAAAGTAACTTTAGAAGATGCCGCTGCTGCAGATGGTTTGTTCTCGGTATTAATGGGTGAAGATGTCGAACAACGTCGCCAATTTATTCAACGTAACGCTAAGGATGTGAGATTCCTAGATATTTAGGAATTAGCTAATTATGGAGAACATGGAAGAGAAACAATTCGACAAAATTGAAACGGTCGATTTACAAGTTGAGATGGCACGCAGCTATCTTGATTATGCGATGTCAGTTATTGTCGGTCGCGCACTTCCAGATGTCCGCGATGGCCTAAAACCAGTCCATCGCCGCGTCCTATATGCAATGTATGACGCTGGTTATCGCCCAGATAAGGGTTATTACAAATCTTCACGCATCGTCGGTGATGTCATGGGTAATTACCACCCACATGGCGACACCGCTATTTATGACAC